>PMDT01000050.1:0-4016 GCA_003154555.1 Spirochaetaceae bacterium | reverse complement strand
GCGATGGCGACATCGCGGCGCGCTACCGCGGGGACGAATACTGCATCATCCTGCCCGGTCGCGGCGCCTCCGAGGCGGCCGCCGCGGCGGAAGGGCTGCGCGCCGCCGTGCGCGCCATCGACGTGCGCCTTGCAACCGGCAGCGACACGATCTCTCTCACCGGCAGCGTCGGCGTCTCCCAGTACCCCATGCCGGCCGCGGATGCGAAGACACTCGTGACGCGCGCCTTCGATCAGCTCTGGCAGGCACGCGACGCCGGCGGGGACAGGATCCTCGTGGAGAAGGGCGCATGAAGGCACCGTCCCTCCTGGCGCGCGTCGGCGTTTTTTCCCTCCTCACGGAAGAGGAGATCGACCTCCTGTCGCCCCACCTCACCCGGGTCGATCTCGACGCGGGTGAGGCTCTCTTCCATGAAGGCGAGCAGGGCAATGACCTGTACATCCTGACGGAGGGCGCCGCGGCCGCGAGCATCCGTCTCCCGGACGGCGGGACCCGTGAGATCGCCCGATTCGCCCCGGGGGATTTCTTCGGCGAGATGTCCATCTTCGACGAGGCGCCCCGTTCGGCAACCTGCGCCGCCGTGGGGAAATGCGCCCTCTTCAGCCTCTCGCGGGATGCCTTCACGGGTGTCATTGATGAGCACCCGGGCATTGCGCTGAAGCTCATGTACCGCATGCTCAATATCACCACGCAGCGCCTGCGTGGCACATCCGAGTTTGTCTCTGAAATGGTGCAATGGGGTGAAGGGGCGCGCAAGCGCGCCGTCACGGATGAGCTCACGGGCGTCTACAACAGGCGCTTCCTCGAGGACTCGCTTCCCACGCTGGTGGCGGAGGCGGGAGAGAAGGGAGAACCTATCTGCCTCGTCATGGTGGACCTCGATCATTTCCGCGACATCAACGAGGCGTACGGGCACGTGACGGGCGATGACACGATCAGGTCCGCGGCCCGCATCTTCCGCGGCCTGCTGCGGGAGACCGATCTGATCGCCCGCTACGGCGGGGACGAGTTCGTGATCGTGCTGCCCCGCACCGAGCCCGTCCTGGGGACGCGCCTCATGGCCGCCGTCTGCGCAGAAGTGGCGCGCCTGCCCTTGCTGAAGGATAAGAAAGGTCCCATCACGACCGTGACGACGAGCATGGGGGTCGCGGGCTTCCCGCTCCATGCCGCCGACCTGTCCGGCCTGCGGGCCGCCGCCGACGCGGCGCTCTACAGGGCCAAGGAAGAGGGGAGGAACCGCGCCATGTGCGCCGCCATGCCGTTGCGCGTGGAGCCGGAGCATCCGGTCGCCAAGCGCGCCATCCGCACGATCAGTGAGAAAAACCGCATCATCGAACGGATCATCGCTGCGATGACCGATCGCCGGTCTTTTCTCATCCTCGGGCACCAGAACCCCGACGACGACTGCATCTCTTCCATGATCTCCATCGCGCTGATCCTTCACATGTTCTACCGCGACGTCGTGCTGCACATCGGCTCCCAGGTGCATGAGCATTTCGCCTATCTCCTGGATATCTGCCGCTACAACTCCATCCCGATCATCGGGCCGGGCGACCCCGTGCCTGCGGGCATCGACACGGCGGTGCTCTGCGACACCCCCAAGCCGTCCATGATGGAGGCGAGCGACGCCGTGCGGGAGCGCCTCAGGGACCCGAACATCCTGCGCATCGAGATCGATCATCACCTGGCGGCGGACAGCGGCTACTGGGGCGACGAAGGCTACCGCCTGGTCACGGAGGCCTCCTCCGCGAGCGAGCTGGTCGGGCACATACTCCTGAAGCTGGAGGGGCGGCGCGAGCTGCTGGAGCGTCACCAGATCGCGGAGCTTTTCCCGCGCAACCTCGTGCTCGCCATCCTCACGGGCATCATCGGCGATTCGAATATGGGACAGTACCTGAAATCGCGGCGGGAGAAGCGGTACTACCAGATATTCTCCACCATGTTCAACGACATGCTGTCCCGCCGCACGACGAAGAAGACGAACTTCTTCACGATGGACCAGGTCTTCACGGAGCTGCAGAAACTCTCCAGCCGCGAGCAGGGGTGTTACAGCTACATGATGGAAAGAAAAAGAACCGTGGGCTCCGTGACGCTCGTGGCCCTGTCAGAAGACGACATGACCAAGCTCTACGGTTCCTGCGACGATGACACGATCATTTCCTCTGCGCGCGTCATTGCCGACCGCCTGGCGGAGGAGAGCGGGAAGCTCGGGCTGATCGCCTACTACGACAATCCCGCGCGGTCTGACCTGGTCCAGTTCCGTCTCCGCAGGGCAGGGAGCTGGAAGGGGTACGACCTGCGCGGCTTCCTCACGCTTTTCAAGATCGCAAACGGCGGCGGGCACGAAGGGGCTATCGGCTTTCGCATCCCGCGGGGTGAGATACCCGATTTCCGCGCCTATGTCGCATCCCTTCTCAAGGGGATCGAGGAGACAATCGCGTAAGGGGGTCTCCCGCGGAGGCGGGGTCTTCCATCCTCCTTCGATAGCGCAGCGGCGGTTGCCCCTGCAACGCGCGGAACGTTTTCGTGAAATGGCTCTGGTCGAAAAAGCCGCATTCCGATGCGATCTCCGCCATCGAGCGGTCGGTGTTCTTCAACAGATACACGGCATAGTCGACGCGCTGCCGCGCGATGTAGGCCGACAACGACACCCCGGCATGGGCGCGGAACAGGTGCAGCGCCCTGCTCACGCTGAGGCCGGCCGCGGCGGCGACCTCGCGTGCCGTCACCTTTGATGCGAAATTGCGCGACAGGTAGTCCTTCATCCGCGTCATGTGTGCGAGCGCCGTCCGTCCCCGCTCCTCGGAGACGGCGCGGGTGAAGTTTTCAAGCGCCTNNTCACGATCAGCTCCAGGAGGCGCACTTTCAGCATGTCGAAGTGCGCGCCGCTTTCCAGGAAGATGACCCCCAGGAAGCGGTTGATGATTTCCCGCGAGCCGCTCAAGTCCCCGAGCACCACCTTGTCGATGATCTCGTTCTGCATGCTCACGAGCGACGTGAGGAGATCGGCGCCGTTCGTGCGCGCCTCCTCGAGGTAGTTGGCGATGCTGAACTGCTGGATGCTTTTTTCGCGGCTCTCGGCGACCTGCTCCACGTCGTTCATGCCGTAGGCGGCGGAGAGATCGAAGAGCATCCGGCCGTGCCGGCGCAGGCTCTCCGACGTGAGGATGCGGAAGCGGGGACGCGCGCGCGGGCCGAGCCCGGACCGGATGCGGTGCCGGCCGAGCCGCTGGATCACCTCCTCGCGCATTCCCGCCTCCATCTGGGGGAAAATGCAGAAGCCGCTCAGAAGGCCGGCGACCAGCCTCTTTTCCGCCGACAGGGCGACGGCGAATGTGACCAGCCCGAAGGGGCAGATGGAGATGTACGGCTCGCCCCAGCGGAATGACTCCTCGATGGTCTTGAGCCGGTAGTCGCGGCAGAGCCTGTCCCGCTTCTCCGAGCGGGCAAGGCGCGCGCACAAAGCGCATCCGCCGAGCTTCCACACTTCCTTCCCATATTCGTCCACCAGGGACAGGGGCAGCCCGCTGGCGGCGCGATACTCGGTGCCCAGCCGCTGGATCTTGCGTATGTCGAGGGGGAATGTGTCCTGCGCTGCCCGGGGAATTGCTGCCATGGATAGCATGATTTTACAAAAAAATCGCGGGCATGTACAATATCCCTCACGCGGCCTGCGCTACCATGGTGACTGGATAAGACAAGCGGGACGCCCCTCCGGTCGTCCCGAAAACGGAGGAAAACGATGGCCACACTGCAGGAACTGTCTGAAGCGATCCAGAAGGGGAACGCGCCCAAGGCGAAGGAGCTTACGAGCGCCCTCCTGGGGGCGAAGATCGGCGCCGGGGAAGTGCTCAACAAGGGCCTCCTGGACGGCATGGAGAAGGTGGGCAAGCGGTTCAAAGCCAACGAGATCTACATCCCCGAGGTGCTCATCGCGGCGCGCGCCATGAACCAGAGCATGGATATCCTGAAGCCCGAGCTGGTGAAGGCGGGCGTGAAGCCCATCGGCAAGATGC
>PMDT01000345.1 GCA_003154555.1 Spirochaetaceae bacterium | reverse complement strand
AGCTCAACCTCGACGACCACAACCGGGTTTCGACCACGGACAACAGGCTCATCCGCCGCATGGTCCGCGACAGCCAGTTCCGAGGCCACACGGCACAGACGACCCTCTCCATGTGGGGGAGCGTCCGCCGCGGCGAAGACCGCAACATCTTCCCCTTCCAGAACACCGCCGATTCTGCTTTCAACTCTGCCCTCGACTATGAACTGGCAGTGTTGAAAGTGTACGCGGAGCCGCTTCTGGCGACCGTGAAACCGGACACCCCTGAATACCAGGACGCGCGCATGCTGCTCTCTTTCCTTTCGAACTTCACGTCGCTGCACCCGCGCTGGGTGCCGGCAACGTCGATACTGCGTGAGTTCATCGGGGAGAGTGCGTTCCGCTATTGAGGCGGGCGGCGGAACGCCGGGGGGCGCGCGCCCTTCCGAGATGCCGGTAATGCCGGACATAGCCGCAGGAATCGGGCAGCCACGACACGAAAAGCGCGTGCGCGATTGTCATTTTCCGACAGCGATCGCAGGTCTCGAATCGCGCATCGTACACGCGGCAGGAATTGTCGATGGTGTCCAGGTGCGGGCTGGGCTTGCGATAGTTGGTAACGATGCTCCTGCCGCGGTATTCCTTCTCATAGCAGCAACGGCCGCACTTCAGGCAGATGGCTTCCCATCGCGCGCGACGTTCTTCGATTGCCAGACGGATCCGCGCGATCATCTGTCATCCCGCGCGCGCCTGTCGGCGACAGCGATCCAGAGCGGGATGAGGAGCCCGGCAAGAAGGAGAACGATGGGCCAAAGGATGCTCCAGCGCGCGAGCAGGATCCCCAGGAGGTAGAGGAACGACGCGGAGACGATGATCGCTCCGACGACGAGGCTCCACCGCATCCTTTCCTTCTGTACCGAGTACAGCCAGATCACGAGGAAGGAGATGCCCACGCAGAGAAGCTGCGCCACAGGGTGCCAGCCGATGACGGGGAATCTGGCGCCGATCTCGAGGCCCGCGGCGCTGCCGATGAAGACACCGGAGGGGATGAGCACCCACCAGTGCCCGCGGCGATACCAGAAGAGCGTGATGAATGTCAGGCCGAAGCCCAGGGAGAAGGCACTGGCTGAATCGAGACTGAAGAACAGGTTCCAGCCGAAGACGAGCGTGACGATTCCCACCGTGAGGAATGCACCCGCCGGGATCACGAACCAGGTGAGCCAGCGGCCGGCCCCCGAGAAGAACAGGAAAATGAGCCCGACCATGATGAAGAAGATGCCCAGGACCCGGGGTGGCAGGAAGTCGCTCGCGGGAATCAGCTTGAAATTGACCAGGAGGAAGAATGCCCCGCTCACGATCATTGCGATGCCGACGAAGTCGGTGCGCCAGAAGATGAATCGGAAGCGGGATTCTCCCTTATGCTCTTTCATATCCCCCGGTCAGAGCCTTCCTGTTGATGTCGTTCAGCTCGCGGTGGCGCACGGACACCGCTACACCCAGCACACCGATGACAGCCTCCAATGAGGCGATGTCGGGCTTTCGTTTCAGCAGCGCGCCGAGCATCACCATGTTTGCCGCCTTGTATGAACCCGCTGCTTCCGCGATCTCGTTGGCTTTCACCGCGAGCGTTTCGATGTCAGTTCGAGAGGGAGCGAGGTCAATGAGCGATTCATTCCAGAGCAGGAGGCCGCCCACCTGCACGATGGACTGGAACTTCAACAGGGACGGCTTGTTCATGACGATGCAGGCGCTTGGCCGCGGCACGAGCGGCGAGGCTATCTCATCGTCCGAGACCACCACGGAGCAGTTCGCCGTGCCCCCCCGCATCTCCGCCCCGTAGGAGGGGATATGCGAGACGTGCTTGCCCTCCCCCATCGCCGCCAGGCAGACGATCTTGCCCGCAAGGATGATGCCCTGACCGCCGAATCCCGCAAAGAAAAGGCCTTCGTACACGGCGTCCCCCTACCGATCCCGCAGATTCCCAAGCGGGAAGACCGGGGTCATGTCGGAATCCACCCATGCCGCTGCCTCGCGAGGCTCCATGCCCCAGCCCGTGGGGCACATCGAAAGGATCTCGATGAAGGAATAGCCCTTCTTCTCGACCTGGTTGCGCAGGCCCTTCATGATCGCGCGTTTCGTCTTCAGGATGCCTTTCACGCTGCTCACCGCGCAGCGCTCGATGAAGACAGGCGCATCCAGCGTATTGATGAGCTCACACGCCCGGATGGGATACCCGACATCCGCGGGATTTCTGCCATAGGGAGACGTTTTCGTTTTCTGCGCCTGGAGCGTCGTCGGGGCCATCTGTCCGCCCGTCATGCCATAGATCGCATTGTTGACGAAGATGACCGTGATCTTCTCCCCGCGGTTTGCCGCGTGGATGGTCTCCGCGGTCCCGATGGCAAGAAGGTCCCCATCCCCCTGGTAGGCGATGACCGTTGCCTCGGGATGCACGCGCTTGATGCCAGTGGCAACGGCGGGGGCGCGACCGTGCGCCGCTTCGCAGCCGTCAACCTTGATGTAATTGTAGGCCAGCACGGAGCAGCCCACGGGCGCGACGAGTATCGTCGTCTGCTGGATGCCCAGCTCATCGATGCATTGGGCAAGCAGCTTGTGGATAATGCCGTGCCCGCATCCCGGGCAGTAGTGATTCGGCACGTCGGCGAGGACCTGCGGTCTCCCGTAGACGAGCTTCTCCTGCAAGGTTTCAACGGGCATAGGACCTGACCCTTTCCACGATCTCATCGACCGATGGCGTCACTCCACCCAGAGTGCCCAAAAAGTCGACGGGGACGGACGAGAGAACGGACAGCCGCACGTCTTCCACCATCTGGCCCGCGTTCATCTCGACAACGAGTATCTTCTTTTTGCCGGCAGCGGCACGAGCCAGCTCTCCCGAAGGAAACGGCCAGAGCGTGATGGGCCGGAACAGTCCCGCGCGCACCCCGGCCTTGCGGAGCGCGCTTACGGATGAACGACAGATGCGCGCCGACAACCCGAAACCGACGAGGAGGAATTCCGCGTCGTCCGCCTGTGACTTCTCCCACATGCATTCGGCCTTTTCGATCACGCGATACTTGTCCTGGAGCCGGGCATTCAGATGCGCCAGCGCGTCATCCGGGGCGAGCCTCATCGAGGCGATGACGTGCGGGTCCCTGCCCGTTGCGCCGGAAAGCATCCAGGCGCTCTTGTCGAAAACCCGGCCCGACGGCGCGGGAAGCGTGATGGGTTCCGACATCTGCCCGATGAAACCGTCGCCGAGGATGATCACCACGATCCGGTACTGGTCCGCCAGATCGAATGCCTTCACGGTGAGGTCCGCCAGCTCCTGGACGCCGTTGGGTGCAAGAACAATGCAGTGGTAGTCTCCGTGTCCTCCGCCCTTCACAGCCTGGAAATAGTCGCCCTGCGCACCGGCGATATTGCCCAGGCCCGGTCCTCCGCGCATCATGTTCACGACCACAGCGGGAAGCTCGGCCCCCGAGAGATAGGAGATGCCTTCCATCTTGAGGCTCACCCCCGGGGATGAAGAGGAGGTCATGACGCGGGCGCCGGCCGCGGAGGCGCCCAGGACCATGTTGATTGCCGCCACCTCGCTCTCCGCCTGGAGGAAAGTGCCGCCGACCTTTGGAAGACGCATCGACATGTAAGCAGGAAGCTCGTTCTGCGGAGTAATGGGATAGCCGAAATAGTGACGACAGCCGGCGATGATGGCCGCTTCGCCGATTGCCTCGTTGCCCTTCATGAGTGTGACTGCCATTGTGCTACCCGTCGCTCGCGGCGACATTCGGTTCGGACGCAGCGGCCGTGAGCCGGAAAATGCGAATGGCCATATCCGGGCAGATGATCGCGCAGGACATGCAGGCCGTGCATCGCGATTCGTCGAAGCAGACAGCGAATGGCACGCCCTGCCTGTTGAACTGGTCGCGCGACATGACCAGGATCTTCTCGGGACATGCGCTGACGCAGAGCGTGCATCCCTTGCAGCGCTCGCGGTCGAGCTCAGGCCTTCCTCTTGACACCGAGATGCTCCTCTATCATGATGTAAAAGCAAGCGTAGCACGGAATGCCGTTTGTGGCAATCAAAAAAGGATACGGAGAGCCTTGGAACGATCGACGGAGCGTCCGTGTCCCCGAGGTGAACCGCCGAGCATGCCGCGGCGGCGGGTGCGCGCGCAAGGAGGGTGAAGTTGGCGACATACCAGGAACTTTCCGAAGCGATCCAGAAAGGGAATGCACCGAAGTCCAAAGAGCTCACGTCGGCACTCCTCGCGGAGAAGAAGCCTGCCGGCGAAATCCTCAACAAGGGTCTGCTGGACGGCATGGACAAGGTCGGACAACGCTTCAAATGCAACGAGATCTACATTCCCGAGGTGCTCATCGCAGCGCGCGCCATGAACCAGAGCATGGAGATTCTCAAGCCCGAGCTGGTGAAGGCGGGCGTGAAACCCATCGGGAAGATGCTGCTGGGCACTGTGAAGGGTGACCTGCATGATATTGGCAAGAACCTCGTGAAAATGATGGCCCAGGGCGCCGGTATCGAGGTGATTGATCTCGGTATCGACGTGTCGGGCGACAAGTTCGTCCAGGGATTCAAGGACAACCCGGACGCAAAGACCGTAGGGATGTCGGCGCTTCTCACCACGACGATGACGGGCATGAAGGAAGTCATCGGGAAGTTTGAGGCGGAAGGGATGCGTGGCAAGGTGAAGATCATGGTCGGTGGCGCGCCTCTCACCGATCAATATGCAAAAGAAATCGGCGCCGACGGTTATGCGCCGGATGCGGCCAGCGCCGCGGAAAAGTTCAAGGCGTTCCTTCGGGCCTGACGACTGACCCGGGGAAATTCGGAAAAAGGAGCTCGGCGCCGCCGCTGCTCCTTTTTATTTCTCCGTGGTTCCCGTCGTCACGGGCGCGTAGTAGCCCGCTTCGTCCCTGCCACTCACCCGCTGCACGATGACCTGGACCTCCAGCGGGATGTAGCGATCGCCGAATTGGGACGGCGTGGGCGACGTGTACCGTATCGTGTACACGGAGCCAACACGCGCGCGGATGTCGCTCACCACCTCCTGCATACCCCCGGGAGAAGTGATCGAATAGAGTCGTCCCCCCGTGGCAGAAGCCAGGTATCCCAGCTGCTCATCCGGCGCTCCACCGCCGAAAACCACGGGATAGAAGGCGATGGAGCTGTTGCGCAGATACGCAGCCAGTTCGAGGAGGGAATACGTCCCGAACGGGGTGCCACCCAGGGCGCCCGTGGTGAAGAAGACAATTGCGCGCTTGCCGCTTGTCGGCACGGTGATGAGCTCATCGCCGGCAAATCGGGCGGCGAGGTCGAATCTCCACTTTGCCGACGGGGCAGACTGGAGCGCCTGGTTCACGAAGCGCAGACGGGTCTCGCCGAAATCCGCTTCCCGCACCGGCCGCTCGCCGGCGGAGACGGCCTTGATCCTCCCTGCCGGGGTGACAAGCCCGTAGAGATCGGCGACGGCTTTCACCGCGTCCTGTCGATATGCCTCGAACGCGGGCGACCTTTCCATGACAAGTGAGACGTCGAAGGCCTTCACGTTCGAATTGGCGAGAACGAGCGACGGGGATGCCACCCCCGCATTTCCTTCGGTCACCGTGAAGTTGTCCATCCCCAGCCCCACGACGGGAGTGCCGAACTTGTTCTCCACGGCGATGTCGGCGATCACGACGGGGAACTGCACGGAGTTCACGCGATCGACCCGCACGACGAGCCCTGCATACAGGGAGCTCGTATCAGAGAGGAGCACGATTCTGCTCTGGTTGAAATCGACGCCGAGGATATCGCCGTTGGGCGTGACGGCCTGTTGCACGAGCTTGCGCGTCTGCGCGCTCGTATCTCCCCTCACTGTCCAGACCTCGCGGTCCAGATCGCACTCCATGATCCGGTTGCCATCCGCGACAAGGAGCGTGCCCGACGCCGTGAATGTGAGCCCTTCCGGCTGCGTCAGGGTTCCTTCGCCGAGTGAGCCGAGCGGATTGCCGTTCAGGTCATAGACCAGGATCCGCTTTCCCGCCTGCTCGGAAACGTAGAGCTTGTCCTCCGCGGCGGCGATGCCGGTGGGTCCGTTGATGCCGGCAATGGACTGTATGAAGCTTCCATCGGTGCTGAAACGAACGACCCGGGAGTTCCCCCAGTCTGTCACCCACAGGTATCCCCGTGAATCAAGCGTCATGTACTGGGGGCCGAGGAGCTGGGCGTCCCCCCTGCCCTTGCTGCCGAATGTCGTGATCTTTTCGCCTTTTGCATTGCATTTCGCGATGCGGTTCGCGCCGTACTCGGACACGAAGAACGATCCATCCTCGGCCTCGACCACGTCGTAGGGACGGTCGAACCCGGCGAGCCCGCCGCGGAACGAATCGAGCAGACGGAAGTTGGGATCGAAACGGAGGACCTCGTTGGAACCGAATGCGACGACCCAGAAACTGCCGTTGGCCCGCGGCTTGACGCTGGTCGGCCTGCGGAACTGGTAACCGCCGGTGAGCGTGCCGTCGAGCTGCGCGGTGACGACCCATGTCGTCTTTCCCGAAAGCTCCCTGCCGAGTCCTCGCCGGAAATTGAGGACGCCGATCCAGTCACGAATCAGCGCGCCCCCTCGACCGGTATCCAGGAGCTGCTGCCAGGTGCGGATGGCCTCCTGCTCGTAACCTGCCTTCCACTGGGCGCGGCCGAGCCATGTCTGGGCGAGTGAGTTCTTCGGCTGGTAGCTGATTGCCTTTTCGAGCGAGGTCCATGCGTCGTTGTAGAAACCGCGGTGGAATGCCTGGACACCGGCGCGCAGTTGTTCAGCGGATTGTGCGGCGTTGTAATCGAGCGCCTGGGCGGGAAGCAGCGCAGGCAGGGCACACAGGAAGCAGACGAGCAGCGGTCGCAGTTTCACGCAACCAGTATAGGAAAATCAGGCGTACGTATCTACCGTGTGCTTGTTGCCCGTGTCAAGCTTGATCTCTCCCTTGATACCGAGGTACAGGATGCTCTTGATGTCATCCGCGTTGATGATCGGCATTTCAGCGGCCTGAGTAATCGGTACTGCAGGAAGAGCAACGCTATCTACCTTCATTGGCTCACTCCTGTATTCATTCTCGACAGGAGCAGGACGCGGGATAAGCGGGAAAATTCAACTCTTCTTACGGGGGCTTACCGAGGAGGCGCGGAGACGTCTTTCAAGGCGTCCAGGCAGGATCGCATATGCTGGGCGATCTCCTTGTTGCCCGGGGCGAGATCCAGCGCGCGTCGGAAATGCACTTTTGCCTCGGCAAAATTGCCCTGCCGGAAATAAGCCCATCCCAGCGAGTCCAGGTACGCCGCATTGCGCGGGGCGATTTCCACGGCCTGGCGACAGAGATGGATGGCCTTGCCGATATCGAGCTTCTCCTCCGCGTAGATGAAGCCCAGCGAGTTGAGCGCGTTGGGATTTCGCGGCTCCAGCTCCAACGCCTTGGTGAGCATCTCGACACTTTCCGGCACCTTTTTCTGGGCATAGTAGACGTAGCCCAGCGCGGCCAGCGCCTGGGAAGACTGGAGGCCCATCTCGTTGACCTTGTTGAATTCGAACTCGGCCAGGCGGAAGCGCCCCGTCACGGAATAGATGTATCCCAGCACCATGCGCGCCTGCATGATGTGGAGGAAGCTGAAATGGGAGTTGACCACCTTTTCCAGGGCAAGGAGCGCTTCCTCGTGCCTTCCGATCTGGGTGAGGGAAAGGCCGACATAGTAGTCGATCTCGGGTGACGGCTCGGATTCCTTTTCCAGCGCGCTCAGCTCTTCCAGGGCCTGGTCGAACCTGTGGGCGTGATACAGCTTCACGGCGCGCTCGAGCTTGTCGTTCATCTGAATCGCACACCTCTGTAGCTTTCCTCGATGGACGCCCAGTTGCGCGGGTGCGCGTGGATGGGCGAGATCGAGATCTTTCCTTGTGAGAGGACCATTGAATCCGACCCGTCCTCAGGGAGCGCGGAAGGGAGCTCCCCTCCCATGAAGCAATAGCAATCGCCGTCAGGCGAGTCGTAGGTGTGCAGGCGGTAGCCGTAGATCCTGCGCGAGGGAAAGGTGATCTCGGTCCCGGCCTGGCGCGTCCCTGATGCGGGAAAGTTGATATTCAGGAAATGATCGTCGGTGCCCAGCTCCCGGAATATGTCCAGGTTCCGCGCGGCGAAATCCGCGGCTGCCTCGAAATCGAATGGGGGTCGATGTGTGCCCGCGGACAGGGCAACCGAGGGAACACCCATGAGCGCACCCTGTCGGGCCCCGGCGGCCGTTCCCGAGTACAGGATGTCCGTGCCGAGATTGGGGCCGTGGTTGATGCCCGAAATGACGAGGTCCACGGGCGACGGGACCAGACCGAGCAGCCCCACCATGACGCAATCCGCCGGCGTCCCCCGGCAGGAGAGCTGGCGCGGAGAGACCGTGCGCACGCGCAGCGCATCGTGCAGGGTGATGGAGTGGGAGCCCCCGCTTTTCTCGTTTTCCGGGGCGACGACCCAGACGTCATGGGAGCTGGAGAGCACGGCAATGAGGGCCCGGATACCGCCGCTGACGATGCTGTCGTCGTTCGTGAGGAGTATTCTCATGCGCTCTGGACCCTGTTCTCCACGATTCTGGCGCCTGCCGACGGATGGCAGATGTACAGCTCGGGTCGGAACCCGAAGATGCGTTCGTACTGGACGATGTGTTCCCTGTACAGCGGGATGGCATCCTCTTCGATAAGGGTGACCGTACAGCCCCCGAAGCCGGCCCCGGTGAGACGCGAACCGTAGACGCCCTCCGTTTCCCAGGCCCTCTTGACCAGCCAGTCCAGCTCGGGGCAGGAAACCTCGTAAAGGTCCCGCAGGCTTTCATGGGAGCGGTTCATGAGCTTCCCGAAAGACAAGAGGTCCTTCTTCCGCAGGGCCTCTTCCGCCTCGAGGACGCGCTGATTCTCCTCCACGACGTGAAGACATTTCTTCCTGGTCGCTTCAGGGATCAGGCCCATGCTGTCCCGCACGTCCGATGCCGAATAATCGCGCAGCGCGGTTCCCGGTTTCCTGGGCGAAAGAAGCTCCACGCACAGGCGACACTCTTCGCGGCGCTTGCTGTATTCCGCGTCCGCCAGCACACGCGGCACCTTGGAGTTCGTAATGAGGATCTTCACACCCTTCAGGGAGAGGGGCACGTAGTGATAGGCGAGCGTCCGCGTATCGAGGAGCATGGCATGCCCCTCCTTGGCCAGCCTCGAGATGAACTGGTCCATGATGCCGCTTCTGATCCCCACGAACTCATTTTCGGCCTTCTGGGCGAGCTTCGCGAGCTCCTCGCGCCCGATTTCGATGCCATAGAGGTCCTGGATTGCCAGCGCGGTGGCAACCTCCAGCGCCGCGGAGGAAGAGAGACCGGCTCCCTGCGGGATGTCGCCGTGAATGGTAACGTCCATCCCTCCCAGGGGATGGCCGCGTTCAAGGAACTGGGAGATGATGCCCTTGGGGTAGTTTGCCCACCTGTCTTCTTTGCGAAACCGCAGCGTGGGGAGGGTGGCCCTTTTGCGGTCCTTGTAGTCCACGGAGTAGAAACGGAGGTGGGTATCCTTGCGGCGCGTGATCGCCACGCGCACGGTGAAATCAATGGCCATCGGAAAGACAAAGCCTTCGTTGTAATCGGTGTGCTCGCCGATAAGGTTCACACGGCCCGGGGCCGATGCGACTATCTCGGGTGCCTTGCCGTATTCCTCGACATGGCTTTGCTTCACTGGATCCATTAATGTCTCCCGCAGATGGTGCGTTTCGAGGGTTGCGTCAGTATAGACAAATAGTGAAAAGAATTCAATAAAAAGCAGGTAAAATGTCGAAGAATTCATAGGATATGGAGATTCTTCCCCGATATCTACAGTATGGCGAGGAAAGCTCATTTGCGGCACGGAGCCCGATATACAAGATCGGCGATGCGGCCGGCCCCAAACCGGTCTACTACGTGATCGCCGGGCTCATCAAGGTGAGCTATGCGCTGCGGGACTCGAATTTCACCCTCTGGGTGCCGCCGGATGGCATATTCGGGCTGGTCGAACCTCTGGCCGAGTGCAAGCGCCTTTGCATCACGCAGGCGATGGAACGGACGATCCTCTACCGCTGGGACCTCGAAGGCTTCTTCACGGCAGCAGGCGTTTCCTGGGAGCTCGCCCTTCTTGCGACGACAGGGCTCACGCGCGAGCTTCGCATCCTCAACGCCGAGTTCGGCGAAAAGCTGGGCCTCCTGGAAGCGGGGAGCCGCTGATGGACGCCTACAACGAGATCATGAAGATCGCCTTCCAGGCGGAAGAGGCGCTGGACGAATCGGTCATCGCCAAATTCGGTCGCAGGTTCAAGGACAAGCAGATCCTGATCCGCGAGGGCGACATCCAGCAGAAAATATTCTGGATCATGGAAGGCGAGGTCTACGTCACCCGGCGGATGGGGGAAAAATACAAAGTGCTGGCGACACTCGGCAAGGGAGAGCTGATCGGCGAAATGAGCTTTTTCGACAAGTCGGTCCGTTCCGCAACCGTGATCGCCAAGGGCGATCTGCACGCGCTGGAGTTCACGAAGGAGAACTTCGCCGACATCTACTCCGCGAGCCCCCTGTGGACGCGCCGTCTCCTCGTATCACTCTCAAAGCGCATCAAGCAAATGGCGGAGAAACTGGGGCAGTTCTGACACATCATGCGAAGCGTGATGTGCCAGAGGCGGGAGCCTTTTCCCTCACACTGTCACGATCTTGTCTGCGTCGTTCTCCTTCACAAACACCCTGTCGTAACGGCCCGAATGATGCACGCTCAAGATGCCCGGCAGGTAGGTCTGGGCGAAGAAGAACAGCACATCGGCCATGTCGTCGCTGTTGCTGAGCAGCGACCATCGGTACCAGCAGTCATGCTCCTCAAGGATCGCCTTGCGCGGCGCGTCTTTCTCCAGCTCGATGTCCGTGCGCGCGCGTATCTCGTTTCGAAGCCCCCCGTACCAGGACTTGCCCACGTGAAAAAGACAGAGCTTCTCCCAGTCGTCCATGTAGTACAGCTCGTAGATGCCCGCCTCGGAGGGAACCGACGTGATGATCTCGTACTTGTCGGCCTTGCGCAGGCGCGACCAGCTCACGGTGTAGAAGACGTCACGCGCCCGCACGAGCTTCTGCGTAATGGGCTTGCGATCGATCATGGCTTCCCCGCAAAATGCATGGCGTATCTCCCGTTGCGGCGTTCGATGCGGCAGCGTTCCCCGTAGACGCGGCGGATGCCGGGCCCTGCGAGCACGCTTTCGCGCGCGCCCCGGTCGACGACGGCGCCGCCTGCCAGCAGCAGCATCTTTCCGTAGCCTTCGACGATCTCCTCCACGTGGTGCGTGACGGCGACGACCGTCAACTCCGGCCTTCTTTGAAAAAGCATCGCGAGCGATTCGAGGAAGTCCTCCCGGGCCAATGGGTCCAGGCCGATGCACGGCTCATCCAGCAGGAGCAACCGCGGCTCTGCCGCGAGCGCGCGGGCGATCAGGACGCGTTGCCGCTCCCCCGTGGAAAGGGAAGGAAAAAGTCGCCCGGCAAGGTGGCCCGCGCCGATGGCGGCAAGCGATTCATCCACGTGCCGCTCCTCCCTGTCGCTCATGGGCTCATAGACAGCGATGCTGCCCCTTTTTCCGCTCAACACGACCTCCCGGCAATTCATGAATCCGGGAAAATCGACCGCAAGATCGCCGTGAATCCAGCCGACGCTCCGGCGCATCTCGTGCAGGTCTGACCGGCCGAATACCCCGCCAAGCACCTGCATGGTGCCGCGGGAGGGATAGCCGTAGCCCGAGAGCAGGCGCAGGAGCGACGTCTTGCCGCTCCCATTCAAGCCAAGGACCACCCATTTCTCCCCCCAGCCGACATCCCACGTGATGTCGCGCAGGATCGGTGCGCCCCTGATGGAGAGGCCCACGGAAACAAGTGACACCGCTGTTTGAGCTGCCTCCACCCGGGTGAGTATACTCAAGAGATCGTGCCTCGGCACAGTGGCAGGCTCCGCGCAGGGAAGCCGCATACCGATCATGGCTGACCTCCCTGCCGTAGCGTGCGTGTGATCAAGTCGAGGATAGCGCCGCTGCTTCCCTTCGCCAGGGCGGCGGCGCGTGCTATGCTCGTTGCCTGCAAGGAAACGGAATGCCTTCGGTTATGCTGCGCTTCTACGAAGAGCTCAACGATTTTCTGCCGACGGGCAAGCGCAGGCGGGACTTCGCGCTGGCATGCAGGCCGGAATCGAGCGTGAAGTCGGTGATCGAAGATCTTGGCGTGCCGCACACCGAGGTGGACCTTCTGCTGGTGAATGGACGATCCGTGGGCTTCGACGAGCGACTGCAGGACGGCGACAGGGTCAGCGTCTACCCGCGGTTTGAATCATTCGACATCGGGCCGACATCCAAGGTTCGCCCCGAACCGCTTCGCCAGACGAGATTTGCGCTGGACGTTCACCTGGGCAAGCTCGCGCGCCTGCTCCGCATGTTCGGTTTCGATTCATCGTACCGCGCGCCTCTGGAGGATGGCGAGCTCGTTCGCCAGGCGCTGAAGGAACAAAGGATCGTGCTCAGCAGGGACCGGGGCCTTCTCAAGCGCCGCGCGGTCACGCACGGCTATCTTGTCCGCTCGGAGATACCGCGCGTCCAGGCAGTGGAGATCATCGGTAGATTCGACCTCTCGCGAAGGATATCCCTTTTCAGCCGATGCATGTCCTGCAACGCGCCGCTGCAGAATGTGGAGAAGTCAGTCGTACGGACAATGCTGCCCGCCTTTGTCAGCGACAATCACGAGCAGTTCTCGCGTTGTCCTGGTTGCGCAAAACTCTATTGGCAGGGAACCCATTGGGAGCACATGAAGCGCCTTGCTGATGACGTGATCGAGGCTGCAAGCGGAAGCGGCGCATGATGCGCCGCGCTGCCGTTATGCGGCAGTAGCCGCTCAACAGTTTCGGAACGTGGCCTTCGGCTGCCCTTCCGGGTGTGTGCGGGCAGCAGCCCGCACAACGTCAAGCGTTGAGCGACGCTTAACTCTTTAGGTGGGTGCAGGCAGCAGCCCGCTCAATATCAAGC
>PMDT01000032.1:22860-23043 GCA_003154555.1 Spirochaetaceae bacterium | reverse complement strand
GCTGATCGAGCCGAAGGACATGGCGGAGGTGACGAAGCGCTTCACGATGGTCTCCACCGGCTCCACCTCGTCCAGGGGAACGGCCGTCCGCGGGGCGAAGGCAAAGAGGCCCCGGAGCGTGCACAACGCGCGGCCTTCCTCATTGAGCCCGGCCGCGTACTGCTTGTAGAGGCCGTAGTCGTT
>PMDT01000032.1:0-22778 GCA_003154555.1 Spirochaetaceae bacterium | reverse complement strand
GCGCTCTTGTAGCTCCTGATTGTGGACACGCCCATCTTGGACATGACTTTCAAGAGGCCCTTCTTGATGGCCGTGATGTAATGCTCGATCGCCGTCTCCTGCGTCATGGAGACGGGCAGGTGCCCGCGCGCCTTCAGGTCGGCGATGGTCTCGATGGCGAGATACGGGTTGATGGCGCTCGCGCCGAAACCCATGAGCGTGGCGAAATGCATCACCTCGCGCGCGTCCGCCGTCTCGATGACGAGGGCCGTGAGGTGGCGCTTCTTCGCCCGTGTCAGGTGATGGTGGAGAGCCGCGGTGGCAAGGAGCGCGGGGATGGGCGCACGCTTTTCGCTCGCGTCGCGGTCGGTGAGGATGAGCATCGTGTCCCCGGCATCGACGCGCGCCTCCGCGGAGGCGCAGAGCTGCTGCAGCGCCTTCTCGAGGCCGGTGACGCCGTCGGACGCGGCAAAAGTCATGGGGATGATGCAGGAGCGATAGCCGCCCACGTCGAGGGTGCGCAGCTTCGCGAGGTCGTCGTTGGAGAGCACGGGGTGCGGGAGCTTCACCTGCCGCACGTGCTCGGGCGTCTCGTCGAGGAGGTTCTTCTCCCGGCCGACGTAGCTCATGAGCGACATCACGAGGTTTTCGCGGTAGGGGTCGATGGGCGGGTTGGTGACCTGGGCGAAGAGCTGTTTGAAGTAGGAATAAAGGAGCTGCGGCCGTTCCGAGAGAATGGCAAGACTCTGGTCGTTGCCCATCGAGCTGATCGGCTCCTGGGAGGTCTCCACCATCGGCATGATGATCATGTCGATGTCCTCCATCGTGTAGCCAAACACCCACTGCTGGGCAAGGAGGCCCTCGCGGTCGGTCCGTACGGGGCCCGAGACCTGGAAGAGGCCCTTCAGCTCGATGCGGTTGGATTCCAGCCACCGCCGGTACGGCTTGCGGCGCGACACGGCGGCTTTCACCTCGTGATCGTAGACGATGCGCTTCTGCGCAGTGTCGACAAGGAACATCTTGCCGGGAGCCAGGCGGCCCTTCTGGAGGACGTCCTCCGGCGGGATATCGAGCACTCCCACCTCGGAGGCAAGAACCACGAGACCGCTGCGTGTGACGACCCACCGCGCGGGCCGCAGGCCGTTCCTGTCCAGGATGGAGCCGACCTTGATGCCGTCGGAGAAGGAAATGGCGGCCGGACCATCCCAGGGCTCCATGATGGCCGCGTGGTATTCGTAGAAGGCGCGCTTGTCCTCGCTCATGTGGTAATGGGCGCCGAACGCCTCCGGCACCATCATCATCAGGGCGTGCTCCAGCGATCTGCCGCCCGCCACGAGCAGCTCGAGGACATTGTCGAAGATGCCCGAATCGCTCTGTCCGGACTGGATCACGGGTCGCAGCTTCTCGATCTCCTCCGCGAACAGCGGGGACGACATCGTCTGTTCCCGGGCGTTCATCTTGTTGATGTTGCCCCGCAGGGTGTTGATCTCACCGTTGTGCGCGATGATGCGGAAGGGCTGCGCGAGAGGCCAGGACGGGAATGTATTGGTGCTGTAGCGCTGATGGATCACGGCGAGGGCGCTTTCGAAGTCAGCGTCAAGTAGATCGGGATAGAAGCTTTCGAACTGCGGTGCGACGAACATCCCCTTGTAGACGACGGTACGGGAGGAGTACGAGTTGACGTACAGCTCCTCCATCGTGAACCCGTCCGCGGACGCCGCCGACTCCACCGCCTTGCGGATGATGTAGAGCCTGCGCTCCAGGGCGTCCCCGGAGACCTCCCCGCACGACGTGAAGGCCTGCATGATGGAAGGCATGGAGCGGATGGCAAGCTCGCCGAGCAGCTCGGGATTCACCGGCACGTCCCGCCACCCGAGGACGGCGCAGCCTTCCGCTGTCACCACGCGCTCGAAGAGGGCGCGCGCCTTGTCGCGCCTGCCCGGGTCTTGTGGAAGGAAGAGCATCGCGACGCCGTAGCTTCCTTCTGCCGGCAGCGTGAAGCCCAGCCGACCGGCCTCGCGCGCGAAAAAGCGATGCGGCACCTGCGTGAGCATTCCGGCACCATCGCCGGTGCGGGAGTCTCCGCCCACGGCGCCGCGGTGGGCGAGGTTCTTCAGTATCGTGGTGCCATTGGCGACGATCTGGTGCGTGCGCCTGCCGTCGACATTGACGACAAAACCCACGCCACAGCTTGCGTGCTCGAAGAAGGGGTCATACAGCCCTTCCCTCTCCGCGCGGAAGCGGGGGTCGGATTCAGGCATGTGTTCGGACTGTCTGGTGTCCATCGCCGTGGGGGAGTTATCGCATACCACGTCTGGCATGGTCAATACATGTCATGCATAAATATGCAGGAACTGAACAACCCACCCCTCCACCGTCATCACCAGCGGGGGTGTCGAATTACCACAATTCAGGCGCCTTCCGGGCGCGAGCCAGGGCATCTGCCGCGGGGATTTCGTCGTGCATTCGTTGAAAAGGATGCATATAATTGAAATGTAGTCATGCGCAAGGAGGAATGTCATGTCGTATAGATTGAAGGAAGCGGTTTTCAAGGTCAGGTGCAGGGAGCCTGGCTGTCCGTTCTTTCCCGAGATCGTCGTCAAGGAAAACATCATGGGAGCCACGGAGGCGGACATCGATTCCGAGGCCGTCAAGATCGCCCGCAACATGGCATACATCAAGCACGACGCGCTCTACGGCCGGACGCACGCACTGGCCAGCCCAGAAGCGACAAAAGTAACCGGTTCCTATGTCCAGCTCGGCACCGGGCCCGCCGCACCGGTTGTTGCCGCGGCACCCGTTTCAACCGCGCCGACCCGCACCTACAAGCCCGGTGAAGCCATCATCCGCAAGGGCGAAAGCGCGGTGACTGTCTGCGAGGTGGTCCGCGGCTCGGCGCACAACGAGAAGATCCCCGAGATGGCGTACAAAACCGGATCTACATTCGGCGCTGCCGCGATATTCCGACACAAAAACCGGCTCGCCGATATCGTTGCGGGACCGGAGGGCGCGACCATCGCCTTCTACAATCTGCGCGATCTCTCCCGGACGAATCCCGCCAAGGCCCGCGAACTGTACGATGAGGCCATGGAGGACATCTTCCACGTGGTCGAGCATCTCGAGGATTACTCGGAGACCCTGGAGAGGCAGGTAAAGAAGCTCCAGGCGGCGCAGGCCGTCAGGAAGCCGACGCCGAAGCCCGCGCCGAAGGCGAAGGCCAGGGCGAAACCGAAAAAGCCGGCCGCAAAGAAAAAGCCCGTGGCAAAAAAGAAAATTGCCGTAAAGAAAAAAACAAAGAAAAGATAATTCAGCGTCCCCGGGGATGATTCGTTATCCCCGGGGCCTCACACGGTTCGTGGGCTCGGCTTCAAGGGGGTTCTCCGGCCAATAGTGTCGGGGATACCTTCCCCTCATCTCCTTGCGCACCTCCCTATAGCCGGTCTGCCAGAAGCTCGCGAGGTCACGAGTGATCTGGAGTGGCCGTTGCGACGGGGAGAGGAGACGGAATGTGAGCGGCATGCCGCAGATGCGGGGACTCTCCGCCAGGCCGAAGACCTCCTGGATGCGCGCTTCCACAACAGGATCCGCACCTTCATAATCCACCGCGCGTTTGCCGCCCGTCGGAAGGATGATGCTCTCCGGCGCTTCCTGGCTCAGCCTTCCCTTCAGGCTGCCGAGCATCGCCTGCAGAGCCGCATGCAGCCCTGCGGCGTTCAGGACCTGGCCCCCGGAAAGCTTCAGGAAGGAAGCAAGCCACCCGGCGGCCGTTTCCGCAAGAGCGGCATCGGAAAGTCCCGGGAGACCCGCGGCGGGGAAGGCACGCGAGAATGCGCGCATGCGGGCGAGCAGGCGCGTGGACTGCGTGTTCCAGGGAAGAATACCGATGCCATTTTTTTCAAGGAGACGCGCAAAGGATTCGGCCACCTGCGGCGGCGACGCGGCTCCCGGTCTTTCCACGAGGACCAGGCGCCCCGCCCGGCGCACGACGAATGTCCGCGGCACCAGGCCTTCCCACCGGATCTCGGTGCTTTCCTCCGCGGCACGCGCGAGTGATTCCGACGCGGTGTCCGCGCTCACGGGCGCCGCCAGCCGGATGAGACCTGATGTCTCCCCCGGGTCTGCATCGAGTGCCACCACCCACGGGCCGGCGGCGCGGCTGGCGGCCGCCACGCGGGGCCCTGTCACGCGCCCGACTGATGGAAAATGCGCGGTGCGTCCCGTGACGAGCCGGTAGGAGCCGTCGGGATCCCGCCGTGCAAGTCGGTCGGGGAAAGACGTGGCAAGCAGCGCTCCAACCGCGTGCTCCTGCTCTTCACTCCACCCGTAGACGGCGCCTTCCGCCGGACGATGCCGCCGGAGGATCCTTCCCATTTCGGTCTCCACCGACCGGCGCCAGGAGTCTCCGCCGCCGTGCCCGGTGCGGATAAGCTCCAGCCGCAGCCGGAAGTCCGGGTCACGCGCGATGCCCGAGCTGTCGCGTTCCTGCAGGATGGCCGCGCAGGCCGCGGCGAGCACCGGCTGCCCCTTCGCGGCACCCTGCGTCACCAGGACACCGAGCCGCGGCGCAAGCCCCAGTCCGACCACTGCCTTGCCCAGGTCGGTGGGCCCGGCGGCATCCACGAGCCCGAGCATGCGCAAACTCTCCCACGCCTGCGTCCAGACCGGGGCAGGGGGGCTGTCCATCCAGGAAAGATCTCCCGGCGCGTGAGCTCCCCAGATCGCGCATTCGAGCACGAGCCCGGAAAGCTCCGCGCGAAGGATCTCGGGGTCGGGCCTTTCAACCAGCCGTTCCGATTCCGGCCAGAACCGGACGCAGAGCCCCGGGCCCAGCCGGCCCGCCCTGCCCCGGCGCTGCTCGGCGGAAGACGCGCTGACCCTTTCGGTGACAAGGCGGTCGAGACCCGTGGGCGGATGGAGCCGCGAAAGGCGCGCCCAGCCGGCATCGGCCACGGTCGTGATGCCGGGAACTGTGAGGCTGGTTTCAGCGATGGAGGTGGCAAGGATGATGCGGCGGGAAGCCTGCGGGCCGCGCGGCGGCTCGATGACGCGCCGCTGCTCCTCGAGGTGGAGCGTTCCATGCAGGGGGAGTATCTCCGCGCGGCTTCCCAGCGCGCCGGAGAGACGGGCGCCGGTCTGCCTTATTTCACCCGCGCCGGGAAGGAATGCAAGGATGTCCCCTTCGGTTTCATCGAAAAGACGCGCCAGCCCGTCTGCGAATGCTTCCTCCCAGCGGCTGGTTTGCGGGAGCGGGCGATAGTCCGTGCGCACGGGATGCGCCGTCCCGGCCGCGCGCATGACCGGCGCCGGCTGCCCTGCAGTGCCCAGGAGTGCCGCGACTCCGTCCGTCTCGAGTGACGCCGACATGGCAAGAAGCGCCAGGTCGGGCCGCGCGCGCCGCACCTCGAGGGCAAGGGCGAGGGCAAGATCGGCGTGAATGGACCTCTCGTGGAACTCGTCGAGGATCACAACGGCGACGCCCGTGAGCAGGGGATCCTTCTGGATCCTCCGCGTGAGGAGCGCCTCGGTCACCACCTCGATGCGCGTCTCCCGACCGGTGCGCGACGCGGCGCGGACCGTGTAGCCGGCTTTCTTCCCGACCGGCTCGCCCAGGAGCTGCGCAATCCTCGCCGCCACGGCCACGGCCGCGAGGCGCCGCGGTTCCAGCATGATGATGGATCGACCCTGGACCCACGGCTCGTCCATGAGAAATGGAGGAACCAGCGTCGATTTGCCCGCGCCCGGCTCCGCGGTGAGCGCCAGGCCTCGATGGCGCTCCAGGAGCTCCGACACGCGGGGCAGAAAGGAAACAAGGGGAAGTCCGGTGTGGGAGAAATCGATCATGGGCGGGAAACCGTCGGGAAATTGAAATGCCACCGCGTCATTGTCATGGCATACATGACACCGACGCGGTGTGCAAGGGCGTGTCGCCCCCGGAGAGGCTTTATGCGGTCTTCACCTTTTTCCTGCGCGTCGCACCGATCACCTCGATGATGATGCCGACCGCGGCGACGATCGATCCAATCAGGGTCCACTGGCTTTTGCCGGCCATGGCTCCCTGTGTGAAGACGTTCAGACCCTGGAGGATCCAGACCCCTCCCACCAGGAAGAGAAGGATACCCAGGACAATCAGGACCCATTTCATGACGAGCCTCCGTCGCGCCGTTCACGGGCGCGTACCCGGAAGGTACGAATCGCGGAGCTGCGCGGCAAACCAAATCCCGGCGCGCACGTGACGTGCGCGCCGCGTCGGTCAGCTGCTCGCGGCAGCCTCCGCCACGAGGTCCTTCTCCTTTGCTTCCGCCTTTGCGACCCTGTTCCGTTCGAAGAGATAGAACGCGGCCGGCACCACGAAGAACGTGAGGATCGCCGAGAAAAGTATTCCGCCGAGCATCACGACGCCCATTTTCTGTCCGAACTCCGAACCCTGTCCCTTGCTCAGGATCAGGGGGAAGCTGATGACGAGCACGGTGAGTGTCGTCATCACGATGGGCCGGAACCGGAGCTTTGCCGCCTCGATCAGCGCATCCTTGAACGGCATCTTGCCGATCCTCTCCACGACGAAGTCGAGGTACAGGATTGCGTTCTTTGCCGAGAGGCCGATGAGCATCAGCATGCCCATGAGCCCGAAGATATCCAGTCCCCCCCCGATGAGGTAGACGAGCCACAATGCACCGATGAGCGCCAGGGGAACGGGCAGGAGAAGATAGATCGGATAGCGCCAGGAGTTGAACTGCGCCGCCATGACGANNCCAGCGACGCGGAAAGTCCGGCCTGGGAAAATCCGCCTCCCGACGTAAGGCTCACGTCTCCACCGATCAGGCCTGCCTTTGTGAGATCCGCCTGGATCTGGGTCTGCAGTGTCAGGGCGGTCGGAGCGTTCGGCTTGAGGTTGAGATTAAGCGTGCCCGTATACTGCCGATTGTCGCGGCTCAGGCTGACCGGCGCCTCCGTGAGAACAAAGCTTCCCAGCTGGCCGATCTGCATCGTCGTCCCCAGCGTCGGCGAATAGATGGGCATGGTGAGCAGGGACTGGCCGGTTGCGATGGTTGTCGGATCCGCCATCACCTGGATGGGGTAGCTGAGGCCTCCCGTGATGACATTGGAGGCCTGGGTTCCCGTCGTGTATGTCTGCAGCGCCTGCGCAATTGTCGTGGGGGAGATACCTGTTCCTTTCATCTTCGAGGAATCAGGCAGAAAGTCGTTTTCGATGTTCACCTGGGAAAGACTCGAGCTCACGTCCGCGACGTAGGGATTGGCCTGGAGCTCCTGGATGATGGCGTTGTTGCGCGCCAGCAGCGTATTGTAGTCCGCCGCGACAAGGCTCAACTGGAGCGTCTGGCTTCCGAACCCGCCGAATCCGCCCCCGCCCGCATTCACGCCGATCTGCACGGATGGCTGATCCCTGAAAAGCGGCAGGATTTCCCGCCGATACTGGGCGGACAGGGCGGCCACCCCGGGCCTTTTTGAAATCGGTGCAAGCTGGACGGTGATCTGTCCCGAGTTTCCCACCGTTGTCTGCACGCTCACCACTTCGGGTCTCTGCATGAGGTAGTTTTCCACCCGCGCGGTGTCCAGGTTTGCGACAATCGTCGGTGTGCCGTTCGGCAGGCGCACGTTCACGCCGATGAATCCTGAGTCCGTGGTGGGCACAAAATTGAATGGCAGCCGGGGAAGTATGATGATGCCCGACGCCACGAGAAAGAGTCCGGCCCCTGCCAGGATCCAGCCTCCGCGATGCAGGATCGCGGAAAGGCCCCGTGTGTAGCCATCGCGCACCCATTCAAGACCAGCCTCGGTCCAACCGTGAAGCATCGTCGTCAGGGTCTGAAGCAACGTGAAGACGACGCGGATGACGTAGTAGCCGAGCATGAGGGCCGGAATGTAGAGAACAAGAGCCCCGACCGCGTCGTACCAGTGATGCGTGAGGATAAAGACGCCGATGACCACGGCAAGGCCCAGGAGGATGCCGAAACCCTTGCGGAACCATTTCCAGCCCCATCGTATCGCATCGGGGAGCTGGATCAGGCTTCGCGCAAAATCGGCCCACGTCAGGTCCTTGGACTCGGGGGTGTAGGCAAGCCGGACGGTGAGGAAAAGAATCGCCTCGAAGAGGGAGAATGCCACCGCGGCGGCAAGCCCCAGGGAGAACTGCTGGAGGTAGCGACCGATGAAGCCGCCGATGAAGCTGACGGGAAGGAGCACCGACAGCAACGACAGGGACGCCGCGACCACGGCGCTGAAGACCTCGCTTGCCCCCTTCAAGACGGATTCCTTGAGACTGAATCCCATTGCGCGGTATCGCTCGACATTCTCCGAGACGACGATTGA
This sequence comes from Spirochaetaceae bacterium, assembly GCA_003154555.1. Classification (GTDB taxonomy): domain Bacteria; phylum Spirochaetota; class Spirochaetia; order SZUA-6; family Fen-1364; genus Fen-1364. The sequence continues at coordinate 14,471 of PMDT01000032.1, read as the reverse complement.
ATCATCCACGACGATGCCGATTGCGATGATCAGCGCGAGCAGCGACACGAGGTTGAAGGAGAATCCCGAGAGCTTGTAGAGGATGGGCGACGCAGAGAGGGCAATGGGGATTGCGAGGATCACGGAAAACGCGGTGTTGAGCTTCCCGAGGAACAGAAGCACGATAAGGGCGACAACGAGCGCGGTGATGACAAGCTCGTGGAGCGTCGAGTCNNAGGAGAACGAGCGGCTTGCCATTGACGCGGGCGTAGTTCGTGGGAGTCGGCACGTCGCGGACGCTGCCGACGTCATCCACGGCGATGCCGCGCCCGGCATCGACGAGGGTGTGCTGGATCGCGGTGATATTCGCGGGGGTGTTCTGGGTGGAAAACGTCAACGTGCTGTTGTTGCTCGCGATGGTGCCGATGGGGATGTTGATGGCTGAGTTCGTGATTGCCGCGACAACCTGCGAGGGAATGAGGTTGAAATACTGGAGTTTGTTCGGATCGAGAAGGACCTGGAACTGGCGCGACGGGGCGCCGTCGAGCGAGATGTTTGCAACGCCGGGCACGAGCTCCAGGGAGGGAACCAGCGTGTTCGTCACGTATTCCGACACATCTCCGAGGCTCGCGGCGCCGCCGGCAACCCCGAACTGAAGGATGGGCTGTGAGTTGGGGTTGAATGTCTGGACCGTCGGCGGATTGACCCCCGCGGGAAGACGCCGCACGACCCCTGCCACGAGCGATGCAACCTGGTTTGCCACCGCGTTCTTGTCCGAGCTCACGTCGAAGTCGATGCTCACGCGGCTCACGCCAATGGAGCTCGTGGAGCCGATGTCCGTGATTCCGCTGAGCGAGGAGAGAAGGTTCTCAATGGGCTGCGTCACCTGCTGGTCAATGACCGAGGGTGTGGCGCCGGGGAAGGACGTGACGACGTTCACCACGGGGATATTCACCGCGGGAAGGAGGTCGACCCCGAGACCGAGCATCGAGACGACACCGAACGCAAAGATCGCCACGAAGATTCCGATCGCGAACACGTAGCGCGTGACGGAGAAATTGACCGCCGGATTTATCCGGTTGAAGACGGTCGTCTCCAGGTCGCGAAGGCTTTTCATGGTGTTCCTCCCGATGCGCTCTGCCCGTTTGGCGTGCCGGGAGCGGAGCCGCCCTGCCCGGTGCCTGTTCGCTGTGCGCCGGACCTCTGCCCGGCCGGGTACGTTGCGGTCTGGCCTCCGGCGGCGCCTGCCTGCCCCGGGCGCCCGGTCCCCTGACCTTGCATGCCGGCGGCTGCCTGACCACCCGCGGCGGCCGCACCCTGGCCTGAAGTTGCGGGGAGCGTCACCACCTGGACAGAAGAGCCGGCAAGCAGGCCCGGCGGGGGATTGAGAATGACCTGGTCGCCGGGCTTCACTCCCTGGACGACGGCGGTTGTGCCCGCCTCGGCGATGATGGTGACGGGCGCCTCCGCGGCCTTCCCATTCTGTATCGTGAACACATAGTTAATGTCCGCCTGGCTCTGGAGCGCGGCAAGTGGTATCTGGGGCCCTGTCGCGATTGTAAGCTTGTAGCTGATCGTTCCCACGGTCCCATATGACACGGGGACCGACGCCGGAACTGATGCGGTCATCGGCACCACGCCGTTGATGGGCGCGGAGGGGGTCTGGGTGATGCGCACGGGGTAGCTCTTGCCCCCGACATTGAAAACGACGCTATCCCCGATCTTGAAATTGGGGGAATCCGTGGGCGGCTCTGTGAAGTTGATCTGCTTGTCCGTGCTCACAAGGAGAAACGCAGGCGAGTTCAGGCTGAGGTACATGCCGGGAGTCACATTCACGGCAACGATCTGCCCATCAAAGGGCGCGCGAATGGCTGCGTTCTGGAGGTTGAGATTCGCCATCTCCAGCGCATTGGAGGCCTGGTCCACCGCCAGCTTCAGCTGCGCGAGGTTCTGCGTTTCGGCCGTGCCGTTCTGATCGAGGGCGAGCTGCGCCGCCTGGACATTCGCCTGCGCCTGGCTGAGCTGGCTCTTCACGTTGTCCAGCGCGGAGGCGGAGATGCCTCCCAGGTCGTACTGGGCCTTCTGCGAATCGTAATTTTTCTGCGCGGAATCCAGGGCGTTCTTCGCGGACTCAAGCTGAGACGTGAGCTTCGGCTCCGACCCCGTGGTTGTCTGCTGTCCCATCGTGAGATTGATCTTTGCGTTGTCAAGCGCGGACTGGGCGTTGCGCACGGCGATTTTCAGCATGGAATCGTCGATCTGGACCACGGCAGCGCCGGTGCTCACGTGGTCGCCCTGCTTGTGGAACACCCGGGAAACGACGCCGGAAACCTGGGATGCCACCTGGCTCTGGGTCACCGCCGTCACCGTGCCGGCCGTGTTGTTGTCCGTGACCAGAGGAGATGCTTCCACGGTAATCGCCTGGACCGATATGGTGGCAAAACGCCTGCCGCCGGCCTGTCCGGCAGCACCAGGGGATCCGGTCGTCGAGGCCGGGCGCGCGCCTGCCTGGCCGCCGGGCGCCGCTGTGCCGGATTGTCCGGCTCCCGCTGCAGGGCTCGTGCCGGCGCCGCACGCGGCGACGGTCAGACTGGCCGCGAGGGCGATCAGGGAAAAGGCTCGTTTCATCAATCTCATTTCCATTCTCCTAGTATCCCATCGAATTGAGGAGCGTCAGGGCTGCAAGCTGGACGGCGCTTTTCGCCGCGGCCAATGCCGTTTGCGCGGTGGCCGCATTGACGGAGGCGGTCAGAAGGTCCTGGGTGGAAGCGGTGCCCGCATCGTGCGCAGCACTGATGATCTGGTACTGGAGAGTGAATGTATCCGCGGACAGACCCGCAAGCTCCAGCTTCTCCCGCGCGAGTGAAAGGCTGTCCCACGCGTTTTGTATCGCCGTCGTAATGCTTTTGCGAAGCTGGGTCTCTTGCAGGGCAAAGACGTCGTTCTGCCGCAGGATCGCATTCACCTGGTTCCGCACCCCGCCTGCATCCAGGATCGGCATCGACACCTTCACGCCGGCGTTCACCGTGCCGCCATTGTTGTTGACGTTGCTCCAGTCCAGCAGGACATTGGCGCCGCCGTTCACGCTGACCGTCGGCGTGCCCTGCCCGCGTGCGACGGCGAGGTCCACCTTCGACGATTGCAGGGAGAGCTCCACCTGCTTGATCTCCACGCGCCGCGCAAGGCCCTGTGTCACGGCATCCTCTACCGTTGCCGCCGGCACCACGGGATCGTCGGTGTCCGCGACGGCGAAGACGCTGTCCTGCGGCATGCCCATAAGTGTGGCCACGGCGATACGGGCGAATCGAACATCGTGCGTCGCGCTGTCCACATCAACCTGCGCGCTGCGGGCGTTCAGCTGTGCCGTGCGGAGATCCACGCGCGCGGCGAGCCCCAGGTCGTAGACGGCCTGGATCTGCTTGAGGAGCTGGTTCTGCTTGTCGAAGATCTGGTTTTTCGTGTCCAGCGTTCTCTGGGCGGCGAGCAGGGTGTAGTAGGCCTGCTTGACGTTGTAGACGATGCCCAGGCGGCTCGCATCGGTGCCCAGCTCTTTGCCGCGCAGCGTGAGCAGGCTCTTGTCCACGGTCGCCTGGCTCGGGCCACCAGGATACCCGTTCCACAGCGTCTGGCTGACGGTAAGACCCAGGGAGCTCGTATTGTCGGTAAATGTCCCCACCGGCGGAATCCACGGATAGGCGCTCAGGTTCACCGACGTGAGCGGCCCGGCAAGACTGACCCCGGCCACGCCACCTTGTGGGGAGGAACCCCCCGCCGAGGCGATGGGCAGGCTCGACGAATATTGCCCATAGGGCGCTGCCACGACGTAGCCGGCAGACCCGCCCAGGGTGAAGGAGTTCTTCGACACGTTCAGCGCGTGCTGGGCGCGTGCGGCGTCGAGGTTGCCCTGGAGTACCTTGTTGTCATCGCCGTTGGCAAGGGCGGCATCAATGCTCTGCTGAAGGGTAATGACGGGCACCGCGCCCTGTGCGGCGAGGGGCAGGAGCGGGAGAAGACCCGCGAGCAGCAAAATCACTGGCCTTTTCATTACGCTTATAATACTTGACTAGCGGGCCGACTCAAAATAGAGAAGTTGTTAATGTTATATAATAGTTTGTTATCGGCACGTTTGCTATCCGGTGCTCACCGGCGCCTCCGCTCCTTGACTCCCAGGAGTTTCGGTCCTACCTTTATACAAGGAGGAGCCCCATGCCGGAAAAGACCCACAATGCAGAGGAATCCACCTCGAAGCTCACCGAAGCCCGCGCGCATGCGAAAGCCGCACGCTCCTCGATGCTGCGGAGCTTCGAAGATCTCATCCCCCACGGCTTCCTGGAACACCGCAGGGCCGCGCGCAAGGAGATGCTCCTGGCGATGCGCAGCCTCCTGGATGCCGCCATCGAGCGCGTGGACAGGAAGCCGCCGGAGTAGCCCGGCGCTGCCTTTTCCCGAAAGCCCGGCTCAACGGCTGAAGAGGATCCAGATCAGGAGGATCAGCTCCGCCGCGCCGACGCCGAGCGCAACCTCCAGGTGCCCGCCGAGGTAGAGTTCCGTTCCCGCCACCAGCCCGGCCGCGAAGACGATTGAACCGCCGAGCTTGCGCACGCTGTGCTCCAGGCGGGTGACATGCTGTTTCATCTCCGGCATGCGCACTTCCATCCTGCCCTGCTCCATGCGCGTGGCAAGCTCATCCGCTCGTTTGGGCAGGCCGAAAAGGATGCGCCCCAGGTTTCCGATCTCCTTCAGCACGGCGCGCGCGCCGCTTCCCCCCTCCCGCTCAATGAGCTTCTGCACGTATGGCGCAAGCCCGTTCCACACGGCAAACTCGGGATTGAGCCCCATGGCGATGCCGGAAAGGATGCTCACGCACCGGCCCAGGAGGATCAGGTTCTCGGGCACCTGGAAGGGCATCTCGTAGAGAAGGTCGCTGAACTCTGCGGCGAATGCGCCGGCCTCGGCGTTGCTCATGCGCATCATCTCGCGCGTCGACTTGCCCCACACGGTGTCGAATATCCGCCGGCAGGCGCGCTCGATGAGATCACGGTCGGCACCCGGAAGCAGCGCGTGCAGTGTTTCGAATGCGTGCACAAGGCGCGGTGCATCGCGCGTGCCGATGGCAAGCAGGGTCTCTCGCAGCCCCGAGAATGCCCCCGGGTCGAGGAGGCCCGCCATGCCGAAATCGACGAACACGAGCTTCCATGCGCCGGGCTTCACGCGGGTCGGTGCCGGAAGCACGAAGAGATTGCCGGGGTGCGGGTCGGCGTGGAAGAAGCCGTCCTCGAAGACCTGCTTGAGGTAGACATCGAGCAGCTTTTCCGCCACCTCCGCGCGGGAGACCCCCGCGGCCTCGATGGCGGCATAGTCGGTGATCTTGAGCGCGCCGACGTCCTGGAGCGTGAGGACCCTGCGCGTCGAGTGGCTCCAGATCACGTCCGGCACGACCACCTCCGTCCGCCCGGCGAAGTTGCGGGCAAAGCGCTCCGCGTTCTTCCCCTCGTGGACGTAGTCGATCTCCTCGTACAGGGTACGGCTGAACTCGTCGATCAGGGCCGGCACGTTCACGTGCCGTCGAACGGAGGCCAGGCGCTGCAGCCACCCGCCGGCGACCCGTATCGCGGCGAGGTCCGCATCCACGATCTCCTGGATCCGGGGACGCTGCACCTTCACAACGACCGGCGGGCAGGGCGCGCCGCCGTCATCCGCGACGCACAGGCGCGCCCGGTGGACCTGGCCGATGGAGGCAGAGGCGAGCGGCACGGGGTCGAAATCGAGGAACTTGCTTGACAGGGGAACGCCGAACTCGGCTTCGATCACGGCGCGGATCGCCGCGAAGCTCTCCGCCCCCACTTCGTCCTGGAGACCCGCGAGCTCCGCGGTGATTTCGCGCGGCAGCACGTCCAGGCGGGAGGAGAGGAACTGCCCCACCTTGATCAGCACGCCGCCCAGGCGCACGGCGAGGGCACGGAAGCGCACCGCCGTTTTCACGAAGCGTCGCGAGCGCGTGCGTCGTGCGATCCCCCCCAGGCCGATCTTCGGGAGCAGGAGGTCCCAGTACAGCTCCCTCAGCATGACACCGGTAAAGAACCGCATCACCCTGCGGAATCGCGATTTTCGCATGAGGACAGGGTATACCGCGCGCCCCCCCGACGCCTATCGGGCGGGCAGAGACGGGGTTGGGCAGCCCGATCGACCGCGAAAAAATCGTCAAAAAAACGCTTGACAATACCGGTCATCAATGATAATGGTTGCAATTGGTTACAACCATTATGACGAAAGCAAGGACCAGCGACAGCACAATACGCAGAAATACGAAAGACTCCTTCCAGGTGCAGGTCGAGTCTTTCCTGCTGGCGCAGATAGAATCCGCAGCCTGGGCCGTGGGGTCGAAAATTCCGTCCGAACGCGACCTGGCAGACGAGCTCAAAGTGAGCCGCACGACCGTGCGCAATGCCGTGCTCTCCCTCACCTCGCGCGGGCTTTTCGAGCGGTCCGTGGGACAAGGCACATTCGTACGGCGGAGGCCCGGCCCGAAGGCGGAGCCGCGCGTCACGACAGGGACCCTGGGATATGTCGTCTGCAAAGAGAAGTCCTCCCGCAGGCCCATCGCATCGGAGGCCTTCTATTTCGACATCTTCCTGGGAATCGAAGAGGAAACGGCGCGTTCGGGCCGCCACACGCTTTTCACCTATCTGGATGACTACGACGCGCAGGAGATCGACGGATTCCGCGGCCTGCTCGAAAAGGTCGACGGGGTGATCGTCGAAGAGGCGCGCAACCCGGCGCTCCTGGCGCAGGTGAAGGCGGCGGGCATTCCCGCCGTGCTGCTCGCGCCCACGGCCACCGTGGACGGCATCGATCTCGTCACCATGGACCTCGCGGCGGGCGCGCGGACGGCCGTCCGCTACCTGCGGGAGCTGGGGCACGAGCGGATCGCCATCGTCAACGGCCCGCTGGCGCTCGACTCGGCCCGCACCAGGTTCCTCGCGTGGAAAGAAACCATGGCAGAGACGGGAGCTTCCGCGGAGGAGAGCTACAGCGACGGGGATGAAGGCTGGTCGGCGGAGGCGGGCTACGCGGCGATGAGCCGCCTCCTCGCACGGCACCCCGACCTCACGGCCGTCTTCTGCGCCAACGACCTTCTTGCCATCGGCGCGCTCTCCGCGCTCTCGGAGAACGGCAGGAGGGTGCCGGAGGACGTGAGCGTCGTCGGATTCGACGACACCGAGCTCGCGCGGCATTCCTCCCCGCCCCTCACCACGATGAAGATCCACTCGCGCGACATGGCCCGGACCGCCGCGCGGAGGCTGCTCGAGCGCGTGGAGAATGCCGGCCTTCCGCCGGTGAGAATCGAGTTTCCGATTGATCTGGTGATCAGAAGATCCTGTCAGGAGGTGAAGAAGGAAAGCGACTGAGGGGAAGGAGAGAACAGCCGCGACGCCGGGGCGAGCCTGCGAGAGCACACACCCGGCGCCGCAAGCCGTTGGGTACGCTTCAATCATAGCTATTCGGTGAGCGAGCGTACAGGGTCAGAGCAGCCGGCACGAGCACGGAAGCCGGCAAAAGGAGAAAACGGATGACATCTTCCAGGAAGATGCTGCTCATCGCGCTTGTCGCGGCGTTCGCGGTCCTCGCGGCCGGGCAGGTGATGGCGGCAGACAAGATCGAGATCAGCTACATGGCNNTGGTACAACACCACGCAGTCCGAGGCCGACCAGGTCCAGGCGACCATGGATCGCTTCAATGCGTCCCAGGACAAGGTTCATGCAACGCTCATCATCATCCCGCGCGACGGCTACGAGACGAAGGTCAACACCATGGCGGCGGGAAAGCAGCTCCCCGACTGCACGGAGCTCTCCGAGGCCATGGCACTCGAATTCGCCTCCGCCGGGCTCCTGGCGGACGTGAGCAGCATGTACCCGGCGGACAACGCGCCCCTGAAGTCGCTTGCATTCACATTCAAGGGCAAGCCGGTCGGCTACAGCTCGGGCAACGAAGTGCTCCTTTTGTACTACAACAAGAAGATTTTCGACGCGGCAAAGCTCCCCTACCCGCCCGCGAGCGCGGACAAGGCATGGACCTGGCAGCAGTACGTGGACGTCGCCAAGAAGCTCACGAAGGACAAGAATGGGAAGACCGCCGACCAGGCAGGATTCGACCCGAAGAACATCGTCCAGTACGGAACCGACTTCGACCGGACCTGGTGGATGTGGCCGATCGCCGCGGTGTCCAATGGCGGCGGGCTCATGAGCCCTGACGGACAGCAGCTCCTCATCGGAAAGCCCGAGTCCACCGACGCCATGCAGGCGGTCGCCGACCTGTACGTGAAGAACCATGTCGCCCCCTCGCGCTCCGACCTCGCCGCAATGTCGACGCTGGACGTCAACCTCCTCACCGGCAAGGTCGCCATGGCGACCGGCGGGCAGTGGAACATCGGCATCACCCTCAAGAACTCCGTGCCCGACGGCCTGGACTATGGCGTCGGCGTCCTTCCGAAGTTCAAGAAGGCGGTCACGTACAATACCGGCGCGCCGTACGGCATCTTCAGCACCACGAAGAACCTCAGCGCTGCGATGACCTTCATCCGCTGGTGGGCAGACGAGCAGAACCAGTGGCCCGTGATCCTGAATGGCACCCTGATGCCCGTCATGGCCAAGTGGTACTCCAACGAGGCGAATATGCGGCAGTGGGCCGACCCCGCGGTCACGAAGACCGCACGGCCTCCTTTTGCAATGTACAAGACCGCTGTCATCGACTATGCAATGAACAACGCGGTGCAGGTTCCCTGGTACTACTTCAACGGGTACACCGGGCTGAACGACATCCTGGAAAGCGGCATCGACAACGTGTGGAACGGCAAGCAGACCGCAAAGGACTACATCGCGCAGATAATGCCCCAGCTGCAGAAATATTTCGACGATCACAAGGCCAGGTAAGGGTCATTTCACCGGGCACCCCGGGCGCGGCACAGCGCCCGGGGGACGCCCTCCCCATCCGGGGCAGAGTCACGAGGAGGCATTCCCATGTCGCTGAATCGGCAGACCAGGACGAATCTGGTGGCCTACGCCTTTCTCACGCCCTCCATCCTGGGCCTGATCTTCATGACCACCCTCCCCATCCTCGGGGTGATCGGGATCAGCCTGACCCGCTGGACGGGGCTCACGCCGCCGANNCTGTACTTCGCCATCGGAGCTGTCATCACGGGAACACTCTACGCGTTCGCCATTGCCATGATGCTGAACCAGAGGATACCGGGGCGCGGCTTTTTCCGCTCGGTCTTCTTTCTGCCTTACGTCGTTCCCATCATCGGAGCGAGCGTCGTCTGGGGCTGGATGTACGAGGCCAACTTCGGCGTGTTCAACTACGTTCTCAGTCTTGTGGGAATCGACAAGGTGCAGTGGCTGGGCAATGACCTCACCGCCACGCCCTCCATCATCGCGCTGACGGTCTGGGGGCTGGGCAACTTCATCGTCATCTTCCTGGCGGGGCTCCAGGGCATCCCGAAGTCCTACCTGGAGGCGGTGGAGATCGACGGGGGCAACGCGTGGCACAGGTTCCGCCATATCACGCTTCCCCTCATGTCGCCGATCATCTTCTTCAACATCCTCATGAGCCTCGTGACCAATCTGCAGATCTTCGTTCCCGCCCGCGCGCTCACGCGGGGAGGGCCGAACAACTCGACGCTCTACATGGTTCTCCTGATCTTCCGGGAGGGATTCGAGCGGAACAACTTCGGCCACGCCGCGGCGGTTTCCTTTATTTTCTTCCTCTTCATCGGCGCGCTCACGGGGCTGATCTTCGCCACCTCCCGCCGGTGGATGTTCTTCGAGGGCAAGTGAGGCAGGCAATGAAGAGGCATACCAGACCGAATATCGTCATCACGGTCATCATCTCCCTCCTGGCCCTCGCATGCATCTTCCCCTTCTTCTGGATGGTGCGGTCGAGCTTCATGTCGAATATCGCGATCAACCGCTACCCGCCGGAGCTCCTCCCGAGCGTGTGGCACTTCGAGAACTACCCCCAGACGCTGCGCACGTTCCCCTTCGGGCGCTACCTCCTGAACACGCTCACCATCACGATCCCGTCCATTGTCGGCGTCCTCCTCACCTCCACCCTCGCCGCCTACGCATTTGCGCGGCTCAATTTCAAGGGCAGGAGATTCTGGTTCACCATGGTTGTCCTGTCGATGCTCATGCCGGGATCGGTGACGATCATTCCGATCTTCATCGGGTGGACATTCCTCGGCCTGTCCAATGGCTACGTCCCGCTCATCGTGCCGGCATTCCTCGGCGGGGGAGGATTCAACATCTTCCTCGGGCGGCAGTTCCTTATGACGATTCCGCGCGATCTGGACGAGGCGGCCTATATTGACGGGGCGGGGCACCTGCGGATCCTGTTCCGGGTCCTCCTCCCCCTCATCAAGCCGGTGCTCATCTCCATCTTCCTCTTTACATTCATCCTGTACTGGAACGACCTCCTGGGCCCCCTCATCTACATCTCGCGCAACGCGCAGAACACCATCTCGCAGGGCCTCGCGAACTTCCGGGCCGGCTTCGGCACCGACTACCGGGCCATCATGGCTGCCTGCACGATGTCCATTGCCCCCGCGGTCATCCTCTATTTCATCGGGCAGAAGTACTTCATCGAGGGCATCGTGCTCTCGGGCCTGAAGGCATAGCATGGAGCACAACATGATCGACTACCCGATCACCCCCGTGAACTTCCGCGCCGTCAGCCTCGAGGACGCCTTCTGGAAGCCGCGCCTGGAGACGAATCGCACGGTCACGATTCCGTCGGTTTTCCGCAAGTGCGAGCAGTTCGGCAGGATCGACAATTTCCGCCGCGCGGCGGGCGAGCTCGAAGGCCCCTACGTGGGGAAGATGCCCTTCGAGGACACCGATGTCTACAAGGGCATCGAGGGCGCCTCCTATTCACTCGCGCAGCAGCCTGACGCCGGGATGGAGGCTTTCCTCGATGACCTGATCGCCCTGATCGGCAGGGCGCAGGAGCCCGACGGGTACCTCTATACCAATCGCACGATCGATCCCGCCCACGTGCTTCCCTTTGCCGGACGACAACGCTGGTCGAACCTCGTCATGAGCCACGAGCTGTACAACTGCGGCCACCTCTACGAGGCCGCCTGCGCCCACGCGATGGCCACCGGGAAGAAGAGCCTGCTCGACATCGCGCTTTCGAGCGCTGCCCTCATCCGTTCGGTCTTCGGCCCGGAAGGCCGTCACGACACGTGCGGACACCAGATCGTGGAGATGGGGCTTGCGCGGCTGTACAGGATCACGCGGGACCGCGGCTTTCTCCAGCAGGCGCGCTTCTTCCTCGAGCAGCGGGGACGGCACGAGGGCCGACCGCTGTACTCCTGGGACGGAAATGAGAGCTACGCGCAGGATCACGTTCCGGTGCTCGACCAGCGGCACGCGGTCGGCCACGCCGTGCGCGCCGTCTATATGTACTGCGGCATGGCGGACATCGCCGCGTTGTGGCCTGACGAAGACTACGCCACCGCCATCAAGGCGATCTGGAACGACATGGTGAGCGCCAAGATCTACCTCACGGGCGGCATCGGCGCGCGCCACACGGGGGAGGCGTTCGGAGACGCCTTCGAGCTTCCCAATCGCACGGCCTACGCGGAGAGCTGCGCCGCCATCGGGTCCGTGATGTGGAACCACCGCCTGTTCCTCCTCACGGGCGAGTCGAAGTACATTGACGTGCTGGAGCAGACGCTCTACAACAGGATCCTGTCGGGCGTCTCACTCGACGGGGACGAGTTCTTCTATGTCAATCCCCTGGAGTCAGACGGCGTGTTCCGCTTCAATCACGGAAGCGCGGGCCGTCAGCCCTGGTTCGAGGTCTCCTGCTGTCCCACCAGCCTCTGCCGCTTCTTCCCGTCGCTGCCGGGCTACCTCTACGCCGCATCAGGCGACACGATCTATGTGAACCTCTTCGTCAAGGGCAGCGCGGTCATTGACGCCGGGGGAACGAGCTTTCACCTGCGCCAGGACACTGCCTACCCCTGGGACGGGACGATAGGTCTCACGGTATCCCCCGCGCGCGAGACGCGTGCGCGGCTCCTGGTGCGCATACCGGGATGGGCGCGTGAGACGCTGCTCGGCGCCGCCCTGTATCGCTTCCGCGAGGCGCGCGCGGAGGCGCCGACGCTGTCGCTCAACGGCAGCCCTGTTTCCATCGAGCTCGAAAACGGATACGCCGCGATCGATCGGGTGTGGCGCGACGGCGACATTGTCGAACTGCGCCTCCCGCTGCCCGTGCGCGCGGTGCTGTGCGATTCCCGCGTGGTGGAAAACCAGGGCCGCGCAGCACTGCAGCGGGGGCCGATCGTCTACTGCGTGGAAGGACGGGATGCGGATCGGTCGCTTGAATCGATACGACTCGGAGATGAATCGAAATTGTCCGCGGAGCCGGCGCAGAGGCTGCTCGGCGGCCTCACTGTCATCAAGGGACCCGGCTTCAGCGCGATTCCCTACTACGCCTGGGCCAATCGCGGGCCGGGGCCCATGCGGGTCTGGCTCTCGACATGAGGGCCTGAAAATGGGACCGTGTGCAGGTGAGGACGGGAGCTGACAAGGGGCTGCGCGCCTGCATGAGGGAACCTTTCAGCGGGCTCTCCCACCTTGCATGCGCGCTTGCCGCCGTGGCTGGCCTGATCGTGCTGGTTCATGCGTCCCTTCCGGCGTCCGGCCTCCGGGCGGCATTCGTCATCTACGGCCTTTCCATGGTTCTCCTGTTTTCCGCGAGCGCCGCCTACCACCTGATCCATGCGGAGCCGGGCACGGAGCGCCTCCTGCGCCGGATCGATCATGCGGCCATCTATCTCCTCATCGCCGGCACGTACACCCCCATCTGCGTGACCGTGCTGTCGGGCGGCCTGGGCACGACGCTTCTCGTCGTTGTCTGGATCCTTGCCGGCATCGGGGTCGCGGCAAAAGCATTCCTCTTCGACCGGATCCCTTCATGGGTCTCCACTGTCCTGTATGTCGCGATGGGCTGGATTGCGGTGGTTGCCATCGTGCCGCTCCTGAAAGCGCTGTCCGTGGAAGGGCTCATCTGGCTTGCCGCGGGTGGATTCCTCTACACGCTGGGCGCCGTGATCTACGCCCTCAAAAAGCCCGATCCATTTCCCGGCGTCTTCGGCTCCCACGAGATCTGGCACCTGTTCGTGAGCGGAGGAGCTGCCGCGCATTTTCTCCTCATGCTCCGCAGCGTCGCAACGATGTAAACGCCCCGCTACGGAGCCAGGTTCCCGGCCGCGGCCCACCAGGAGAATGCGCGGGGCGCATGCTTGAATATGATCATCCCCATCCTGTTGAGGATCCCCGGCACCCGGCAGAGCTTGTGTCTCTTGAAAGCCGTGAGAGCCTTGCGGGCCGAAAGAGCCGGGTGCATGTTGAACGGGCTGTCCATGCCGTGCTTGCGGTCGAGGCCGGAGAGGGCGAGCATTTCCGTGGCCATTCCCCCGGGCGCAAAGGTGCTGAAGCTCACCCCGCTCCCCTTGTACTCATGCGCAAGACCTTCCATGAAGTGTTGAACCGCGCTCTTGGCAGCGGAATAAATATTCTGGAATGGCCACGGGACAAAGGCGGCAACGCTCGTGATGGAGAGAATCGCGCCTGTTCCGCGCGGAAGGAACGCCCCGAGGAAGAGCAGGGTCAACTTCATTATCGCGATCTGGTTCACGGCGACGATCTGGAGAGACCTCTCAAGCGGCACTTCCATTGTCCTGCCGTAGAACGTGATCCCCGCGCAGTTCACCAGGCCGAATACTTCTCCGCGGGCGGAGGCCTCCCGGAAAAGCCTTTCCGGTCCGTCCGGCGTACTCAGATCCACGACGACAACGTGCACACGGGCGCGGCATTGCGATTCGAGCTCTGCTTTCAGAGCCTCGAGGCGATCCTGGCGACGCGCCGCGATGACGAGGTCCGCGCCTTCGCTGAGAGCGAGCGTGCGCGCGATCTCACGTCCCAGGCCGCTGGAGGCGCCGGTGACAACAACGAGCTTCCCGGTGAAATCGATGGGTCGCATGGGAAGGCATTATAGCCGGAGGCGCCCGGGGCGCAAGTGAGAAGGGTCAGGTCGTGGCCGGCCCCCGCAGCGCGCGGAGCAGCAGCGCAATCTGGCCGCCGTGGTAGGCGCCGTGCTCGATCACGCCGCGGATCTGGTCCTCCNNTCCACGAGCGCCCGCCATGCCGTGCCGTCCAGCTTCTCTGCGGACGGCCAGTCCCGGCTCTGCGCGGGGTCCATTCCCGCTCCCGTGCGCGCCCAGACAATGGCGTCGTCGCACCAGTAGGTGCAATGCACCACGATCTCGGCGATGGAATGCGCCGCCGATACGGGCCGCGCCACCGCTTCGGCCGGCGTGACGTCGGAAAGAAGGACGGCCAGCGCCGGCCCATGCCAGACGGGACCCGAAAAGGCTTTCTCGATGCGGACCGCAAGGTCCTCCTGGAGCGTGGCCGCGCGATGCG
>PMDT01000284.1 GCA_003154555.1 Spirochaetaceae bacterium | reverse complement strand
TGGGAGGAGTGCGTCGGAAGTTGTCATGCCGCCATGGCAAATCGATTCGACTGGAGGAGCCAGCTCGCGCACTGTCGTGAGGAGCTGGGGTTCCGCCGCGTCAGGTTTCACGGGATCTTGAACGACGACATGAGTCTTCTTACAAAACGTTCTGGTCACTCCCGGTATTCGTTTCATAACATCGATCTCATCTTCGATTTTCTCCTTTCCATTGACATGCAGCCTTTTATCGAGCTCAGCTTCATGCCCTCCGCGCTCGCCTCTGGAGAACAGACGGTTTTTCATTACCGGGGAAATGTGACGCCGCCGGAAGTCTGGGAGGAATGGGGCGGCCTCGTTGAGGCACTCACGCGCCATCTCGTCAATCGCTACGGCCTTGGCCGGGTGCGACAGTGGCCCTTCGAGATATGGAACGAGCCAAATCTGCCGTATTTCTGGACCGGCACCCAGGCGCAGTATTTCACTCTGTACCGGCATGCCGCATGCGCGGTCAAGCGGGTCGATCGATCCATCCCGGTCGGTGGCCCGTCCACGGCACGAAATGAGTGGATTTCCGATCTCCTGCGTTATTGCTCAACGAGCGACACTCCGATTGACTTCCTCTCCACCCACCATTACCCGACGGATGACGCGGTGGATCACGGTGGCGACATGGAGGCGCAGATGGCCTCGACTGGACGCGGAGCGCTGCGCCGGATGGCAGAAAGGGCGCGTGCCGAGGCGGGAAACCTTCCGCTCTACTACACGGAGTGGAGCAGCTCGCCGAGCTCCCGCGACGTCTACCATGACGGCCCTTACGCCGCGGCCTTCATTGTGAAGTCCGTGATGGATGTCGCACGGATCGTCGATATGTATTCTTATTGGGCCTTTTCCGACATTTTTGAAGAGGAAGGTTTTCCCTCCGCACCTTTTCATGGGGGATTCGGTCTCCTGAACATCCACGGAATCCCCAAACCCTCGTACCACGCATTTCGGTTCTTGCGAGAGCTGGGACATGAGAGGATCGCAATGGAATGGAGTGGGACCGCCGCGACCCTCGATGGTATGGCAACCCGTACAGACGCGGGGGTTCGTGTCCTTGTCTGCAATCACGATGTACCCCTGGCGGCCATTCATCCGGAAACACTTTCAATCAGTCTGCCGCACGCCCCCCCCTTCGCTCGGGCGTGGATAGAACGGATCGACGACGATCATGCAAACCCCGCCCGGCTCTGGAGAGAACAAGGAAGCCCCGACTACCCCGACAAACGCGCAGTTTCCGACCTTATCCTCAAGTCGAGACCAGCGCCGGAGGAGGTGCCGCTGCCCCGCGCCGATGGGCATCAAAAGCTCTCCCTCACTATTCCCCCGCACGGCGTTGCAGCGATCTTTTTTGAACGCTGAATGAACCCCGTGTGTCGGGCACGCGTGGGCCTGCTGAGATCGAACGGTGCCTCCTGGATGCACGCCGACGAACGCGCTCAGAATGCTCCTCGTACGGGCGCGGGAATGAGTATATTATCTCATGGAAGAAAAGTACCGATGAACCACGCTGGCTACTTTCGCATTTTGAAATTCTATTCCGATGCATGGGCGCGCAGGCACTGCCGGGTCATCCTCTCCGGGGAAGAGAACATCGCCGGATCGCGCGAGCGGCCCCGGATCTACATCATCAGCCACCCCGTGACATGGGACCTGCCGATGCTGGCGCATATCGCGCAGAACAATTTCTATGTGATCGCCGACAAGGGGCCTTTTGCCCATCCCCTGGTGAACTGGCTGTTCCACAACGCGGGGTTCCTCAAGCTGGAAGGCGACAATGCGGACGACGTGATCAAAAGGGCGGGCGTCATCGTCGAAGCGAAACGGCCGGTCATCATCTCCCTCTATGGGTACGGGACGGATTTCGGGGAAAAGGTCCGGCCGCGGACCGGCGGGATCAGGATCGCCCACGCCACGAAGGCGGACATCTATCCCCTGCACCTCATGATCGAAGAGGGCAAGCTGATCATGAAGAGCTTCCGCAGGCGCCGGGGAGAGCATTACCCGTTCTCCGTCTTCCACGAGACGCTGTACTTCATGACCTTCTGTCCGCCCATGCGTTTCGAGGATTGGGCGCAGGACGGGATGACCTACGAGGATTATACAAAAGTGGCGTACTCCGTCGAGGAAAAATTCCATGCGCTGGAGAAAACGATCACGGCGGACATCGGCACGGGGCGCTACGAGGACGCGCCGCGCCGCGGTGGAGCGACCCGACAAGTCATCTTCTAAGGCGCCTGCAATTCGCCTTTTCTCTCCATAGCATGCTCCACCGCGATTGTCATGTGCGCGGGGGTGGGCTATCATGACCGCACGGCACCCAGATGGACAGCGACCCACGGCGAGCCTTTCTCCCCCGCATTCGTGCCCGTCTCGACGATTTGTCGCTCGCGACGCGGGCGAGCCTTCTGTATGTCGTTCTCATCGTCGTCTCCGTGATCGCGAGCAGCCTGGTCTATCAACGCCTCTATTCGTCATTCACCGAACGAAGAATCAGCGACGTGTCCGCGCAGATGGTCTACGCGATCAACGCAAGCCTCGAGGGCTTTTTCGAGAACATCGAAGGGTATTACCTGACGATCGTTTCCAATGACGACGTGCGCGCGGCTCTTTTGGGAGATCGGATCAATCTCGATACCGGCGTCGATACCGGAAATCGTGTCATCAAGTTCCTCAGCAGCTATTTCTGGCCCATCCCCGGGGTGAGCTCCATCTATCTTTTCGACAATCACTCCAGCACGATGTTCTACATGGATCGCCAGACCGTGAGGATCCCGACGGTTTCCACCATCCAGCAGGCATCCTGGTACGCGCGCGCGATGAGCGACGTCGGGCGCTTCGTGATCGAACGCGGCACGGGCGGCGTCTTCGACGTTCCCGAGCGGGACGGCATCGTCTCCTTCATTCGGGGGGTGAACGATTTTCAAACTCTGAAGCCCATCGGAATCTTCATGATCAACGTGAGGGCCGACTTTTTTCAGACTCTTTTCGCGGGCACGAGCGCCCGGTACAGGATGGACATGGCCATTGTCGACCAGCAGGGCGCGACGGTCGTCGACTTCAAGGAGTCGATCGATTCGAAGATCCGCGACGCTCTTCGCGCCGCGCGTATTCCTGACGGATCGGCGGCAATCGTGACCGTGCAATCGCACCGCTTCATCGTCTCCTCCCTGGCGCGCAACCGCTACGGGTGGAAAATCGTCGGAGCCATACCGTTTGACGCGCTGTTCAGCGATACCCGCATCCTCAGCCTCGTCACGATCTTCATCATCCTCGCGAACGGGATCGCCGTGCTCCTGGGCATCCTTCTCATCTCCCGCATGATCACCATCCCGATCCGTACGCTCCTCTCATCGATGAAGAGCGTGGAAAGCGGGGAGTTCCGCCCCGTGGACATCCGCGCGGGACGCAACGAGATCGGGAGGCTCCGCGACGGGTACAATCTCATGATTTCCGAAATCGAGCAGCTCCTCCAGCGGACGATCAGCGCGCAGAAATCGGCGCGGCAGGCGGAGCTGAACGTGCTCCAGGAACAGATCAAGCCGCATTTCCTTTACAACACGTTCGACGCCATCAGCTCCCTCATTCTCGCCGGCGACAACCGGCAGGCGTATGCGACGATGCAGGCCCTCGGCAGCTACTACCGGGCGAGTCTCAGTCACGGCAACGAAGTGGTGACGGTGGAAGAGGAGCTGGGGATCGTGAAGAACTACCTGACGATCCTGAAGGTCCGTTACGGCACGATGTTCGATTTCCAGATCGAAGCCGAACCGGGAATCGAGCGGTTCATGATCCTGAAGCTCATCCTGCAGCCTCTCGCGGAGAACGCCGTCTACCACGGAATCAAGCCGAAGGCAGAGACGGGACATCTCCGCATTTCCGCGACGCGCTGGCACGAGGGACTTCACCTGAGCGTGAGCGATGACGGGGTGGGGATGGAGGAGGAGAGAAGGGAGGCGATCCTCTGCCCCGCACGATCTCCCGGTCGCATGAGCATCGGGCTGCGGGGGACCATTGAACGGCTGCAGATTTTTTACGGACATCCCGAGATCGGCTCCCTCCTGGATATCAGGAGCCGCCGCGGTGAAGGAACGACAGTGACAATCACGATTCCGCGCGAGATGGCAGGACAGGGATAATGATATGATGCGAATCTTTCTTCCGTGCAGCCCGATCGCTCTGGCCGCCTGTTGCGCGGCCGCCCTCATCTCGTGCAGCGCAAAACCCTCCCCGGTCACGCCGCCGGCCTTCGCGAACCCGGTGACGCTGAAGCTGAGCCACCCGTGGGCCGCTGAAACCGACGGCAATACCATCGCCTTCCGCCAGGTGCTCGGCGAATATTCGCGCGCCTATCCGGGCATCCGCCTGGAGGTGGACGCGGTTGCCCAGTCGTACGACCAGAAGCTCAAGACTCTCCTTGCGGCAGGGGAGGCCCCCGATATCTTCATGTCCTGGGGAGGCGGATTCTCGCGGCCGATCGTCGACAGCGGGGTCGCCCTTGCGCTCGACGCGTACCTTCTCGACGGGACGCGGGACAGGATCCTGCCGGGGATGCTGGAAAACTTCACCTACGACAAGCAGGTGTATGCCCTTCCCACCACTCTCGCGGTGGGGACTCTTTTCTGCAACAGGGAGCTCTTTGAAAAGCTCGGCGTTCCGCTTCCCGAATCATTCGACGATCTTCTCACCGCGGCGGCGGTATTCAACCGGAAAGACATCATTCCGCTGATCGGCGGGGGCAAGGATCTCTGGCCGCTGATGTTCTACTACGACATCCTCGCGCTGCGCACCGCGGGCATCAGGACATGCAAGGAGGCGCTCAACAGCGTCGCCTCTTTCGATCAGCCTGGCTTTATCGATGCCGCCGCCCGGCTTCAGCAGCTTGTGCGCGCCGGGGTCTTCAACGCGAATGCCGTGCGCCTTTCCTGGGACGAGGCCGTGGCAACGTTCACCCGCGGCACGGTCGCCATGCTCTACAATGCAACCTGGGTGGGGGGAGTGATCGAAAGCCCGGATTCCGGAGTCAAAGGAAAGATCGTCGCGCGGGCCTTCCCTCTTATCACGGGTGGAAAGGGGACGGCGAACGAGTTCATGGGCGGCGCCGTCGATTGTCTCATGGTATCGGCGAAAAGCAGCGCGCGCGCTGAAGCCGTGCAATCGGTGAAATTCCTGGCGGAGCACATGGCCCGCGATTCCTATTCGAGCGGCTCCGGCATTCCCGCATGGAAGGTGGACGGCGTGGATGCTACGCACGTGAGCCCGCTCCTCCTCCAGCAGGTGGCGATGGTGGGCAAGGCCGCCGGATTCCTGGAGTGGTGGGATACCTACCTGGGAGGGGATGCCGCCACGACCCACAAAAACCTCGTCGTCCAGCTTTTCGACCTGCGAATCTCTCCTCAGCAGTTCGCCCGTTCGATGCAGCAGCTCAATGTCGGAAAGTGAGGCAGACGCGGTGGCCGGCGATACCCTCGCCGTGATGATCGTCGACGACGAACACCTCGTGCGGCAATTGCTGCGGAACAGCGTCGACTGGAACGCCCTGGGCTTCAGGATCGCCGCGGTGGCGGAAGGCGCGCAGGAGGCGCTGCAGCTCGCGCAGTCGGAATCACCCGACGTCGCCATCGTGGACATCAACATGCCGATCATGGANNGGCATCGCGGACTTTCTCACCAAGCCGATCATTGCGGAGGAGCTTTCCCAGTCGCTTCTTCGCGTCAGGGAGAAAATTGAATCAGAGCGAAACCGCGACCGGCAGGTGGATGCCATCAAGGCCCAGCTCGCGGAGAACATGCCCTACGCCCGCGAAAGATTCCTCACCCGTCTTCTCCTGCGGACCCTTGAGCCGGAGACGCTGTCCCATTCCGCCTCGTACTACGGGCTGGAGCTGTCGGCGCCGGCCTACCGCGTCGCCGTCGCCGAGGTCGA
>PMDT01000252.1 GCA_003154555.1 Spirochaetaceae bacterium | reverse complement strand
TCGCGCGGATTGCCCGCGCTGCGCCTCAGTGCACGACAGTCGCGTTGACCTTCTTCCCGTCCTGGATCATGAAAATATAGTTGGGTGTGTTCATGGCAACGCCGTTGACCATGTCCCAGGCTCCCATGACGCCCTGGAAACCCTTCACGTTGCTCATGTAGTCGGAGATCATCTTGCGCTCCGCAGCGAGCTTGGAAGGATCCCCGGTGACGGCGGTCTTCTCAATGGCTTCCTTGATCATGTAGACGGCGTCGTAGTAATTCTTGAGGAGGCTCGGCGCCTCGGTGCCGTTGTGATCCTTGGCGTAAGCGGCCTTCACAGCGTCCCAGCGGGGGCTGCTGAAGTCGGGATTGAGATAGTTGTAGATATACACGCCGTTGAGGTCCTTGCCTCCCGTCGAGTAGAGGTCCGGACCGTCGCCGCTGGAGAAGATGAGGACCTGGTTCATGTTCGTCCATCCCCTGCTCTTCAGCTCCTGGATGATCTTGGCCGTCTTGTCGGGGAAGGTGGAGATGACGATGCCGTCAGGCTTCTGATCGAGGGCCTTGACGACGAAAGTACCGAAAGCAACCGCGTCCTGCGGGACCTCGACGTTCTGCAGCATCGTGATGCCCAGCGACGTGAGCCCCTTCGCGTGCGCATCCGCCATGCCCGGCCAGGGGCCGTAGTTGGTCATGATCTGCACGACCTTCTTCATGGAGGGGAACTTCTTCGCCCACGCAGCGACNNACCATCTTGGCCTCCACCGCGATGGGCATGGCAGCGAGGATGACCGGCTCGGGAACAGGGCCCAGCGCCACGAGCGTGCTGTTGACCAGGAACGCCATGTCCGCGGCGCCCTTCTGAGGGTCGGAGCCAGTGTCGACACCGACGATCTTCACGGGTTTGCCCTTGATGCCGCCTGCCGCGTTGATCTCGGACGCCGCGCGATCGGCGCTCCACTGGAAGAGCTCGCCGTAGGCGGCGATGGGGCCCGTGAGGCAATTCAGGAAGGGAATGTCCCATTCCTTGGCGACGACCGTCTGGCCGAAGCCGAGCCCCGAGGCCAGCACAAGCACGACAAAAATCAGCCCAAGTGCTTTCTTCATATGTCCTCCTGTCGATTATTGTTCTTTCGGTGTCCCGAAAGAAAGCTGCCTAGAGTATATACGAATCGGCGCGTGAGGAAGCCCTCCGGTTTGAGCACCAGGACAAGGATGAGAAGCGCCCCGTAAATGACGATGCGCCAGGACTGGATGGCAGGCGGGAAGAGAAGCGGGACGCCGTAGAGGATGGGAGCGACGACCAGCGCGCCCCACTGTGTCGCGTATCCCCCCACGAAGATGACGGTCATTGCGATGCCGACCAGCGAGAAGTCGAAGAAGGTCAGGTACAGGCTCTTGTAGATGAAACCGTACAGCACGCCGATGCCGCCCGCGATTGTGCAGCTGAACGTCTGCAGGAGCATGCCGAGCTTTTTGATGTCCACTCCAAGCGAGGCGGCGAGCTCCTTGTCCACGAAGACGGCGGAGGCAGCCCTTCCCAGCCGCGAGTTGTCAAACCTGTAAATGAGGAATCCTACGACCAGCACAAGGCCATACAGGATGGCGAGCATGGTCCACCGGTGGGCGCCCGGTGTGGCCGCGATATTGGGGAGGCCGAACATGCCCAACGCTCCNNGCGAAGGTCGGCGCATCTCCGATGAAAAGGGAGACGATGAACCCGATGATGCCCCCCAACGCGAAACCCGCAACGAGCGCAAGGCCAAAGGGCACGTGGAGATTCATGACGAGGTACGCCGCCGTGTAGCCGGAGATTGCCATGTTTGCCACGACGATGAAGTGCAGATGTGCCACCCTGTACGGGAGGTACATGGCCCAGCTGAGAAGAATGTTCACTGCGGCGATGGCCATGTAGTAGTAGAGCGGCAGCGGCAACGGCATCCCCCTACAACTTTGAGCCGAAGAGACCCTTCGGCTTCACCAGAATAATGATGAGCATGATGACGAATGCAATGGCATTCGACCAGGAGCCCGAAACGTAGCCCTGGACCAGGGCTTCCAGGATCCCCAGGCCAAGCCCGACAAAGAGCCCGCCGACGAGGTTCCCCAGACCCGCGATGATGGAGACGGCGAGCACCTTGTGCGCAACCTGCTCGCCCAGCCCCGGGGAGGCATAACCCAGGAGCATGGCAAACATTACGGCGATAGTCCCTCCGAGAAGCCCGGAGAGGGTATAGCTGTACAGGCCGGTGCGGAGGAGCGGGATGCCTACCAGCCGCGCGCCGCTGGGGTCTTCCGCGATCGCACGAAAGGCGCGGCCCGCTCGGGTGCGGTAGAGCAGCAGAAAGAAGAGGCTGACGACCACGATGCCGATCCCCATCGACCACACCTGACCCGTCGTGACGCTGATCAGGCCGACGCGCAACACCGGTGCGCTGCCGACGAGGGACGCGGGGAATGCGATGGGAAGGCCGTTATTGAAGGCGTGGGAAAGAACATCCGTGATGATCATCCCGATGCCCATCGAAAGCACCATGCTGGTGTTGATGTCCACCTCTCCGCGCTTCTTCATGACCTTCTGGAAGAGCGGTGCCGAGATGAGGCTCAGCAGAATGGATGAACCGAGGGCCGCAAGGATTCCCAGCACGACACTGTTGCCCGTGTACTTCATTACCAGCCACGCTATGTACATGGAAAACACAACTACTTGTGGATAAGAGAAATGGATGATCATGGCCACCAGGAGAAGGAGGTTGAAACCTGTGACGAGGAGCACGTAGATGCTTCCCGTCGAAAGACCGTTGATGACCTGGGCGATGAAAACCTGCATGCCCTATGCCCCCAGATATGCGGCTTTGACGCCGGGGTCGTTCAACAGGCGCTCGGAGGATCCCGCGAGCGTCACAAGCCCTGTTTCCATCACGTAGCCGCGGTGCGCGCACTGCAGCGCCTTGTACGCGTTCTGCTCCGAGAGAAGAATCGTGTACCCTTCCGCGTTGAGCTTCTTCAGTATGGCGAAGATGTCGTTCACAACGATCGGCGCAAGCCCGATGGAAGGTTCGTCCACCATGATCAGGCGCGGCGCCGACATGAGCGCGCGTCCGATGGCGAGCATCTGGCGCTCGCCGCCACTCAGGGTGCGGGCCACCTGGTCGCGCCGTTTCCGGAGAATGGGGAACCATTCGTAGACCCGGTTCAGGTGCGCCGTGACGTTGCGCATGTTGTTGTGCGCGCCCAGGAGGAGATTGTCCAGGACGCTCATGGACGCGAAAACGCCGCGGCCCTCCGGCACAAGGCACAGCCCCGCGCGCACATTGCGGTCGGCGGCGCGGCCCCGGATGGATTTCCCGTCGAAGACAACGCTGCCTGTCACCTGCGCGTTGATGCCGAGCACCGACTCCAGGAGCGTGGTCTTGCCCGCGCCGTTGGCGCCGATAAGCACGACGATTTCGCCGCGATTGACCTCGAGACTCACCCCTTTCAAGGCCCGGATGTGGCCGTAGGATACGCAAAGGGAAGTGATGGAAAGCAGGGGTGCCGGAATGCCGCCAACTCCGCGGTTACCGCGGAAGGGAGCGGCCGTGCTACTGGACGCCAAGGTAGGCCTCCAGCACACGGGGATCTTTCTGAATGGCTTCCGGCACACCCTCCGCGATCTTGTGGCCGAAATTGAGCACCGTGACCATTTCCGACAGGTTCATGAGCATCTTCACGTCGTGGCTGACCACGACCACCGTGATGCCCATCGCCCGGATGCCCGTGATAATCTCCTCCACCTTTTCGATCTCCTTCACCCCCATGCCGGAGGCGGGCTCGTCCAGCAGGAGGAGACGCGGCTGGGTGACCAGCGCGCGGGCGATCGCCAGCTGCTGCTGCTGGCCGCC
>PMDT01000115.1 GCA_003154555.1 Spirochaetaceae bacterium | reverse complement strand
GATGAAGAAGGGAGTCTTTCTCGTCAACTGCGCGCGCGGCGGCATCGTCGTGGAGAAGGACCTCATCGCGGCGCTTGACGACGGGACCGTGCGGGGCGCCGGCATCGATGTTTTCGACAAGGAACCGCCCGAGGAATGGAGCCTGGCGAAGCACCCGAAAGTGATCGCCACGCCGCACCTGGGCGCCACCACCGGGGAGGCGCAGGTGAATGTCTCCGTGATGATCGCGCGGCAGATCGGCGCATACCTCACGCGGGGGGAAATCGTCAACGCGGTGAAAGCATAGGCAGAACCCCGCGTCGGCCTTGCACCGGGCGCAGCGACCGCGCCGCCCCGGCGCCTTCCGTCTTGTCGAAAAATCCCACCGGGGGTACATTGTCTGAGAGGCCGGAGGGATGAGCGCGGATATCACGGATCTGTTGAAAGACTGGGAGTTCGACTCGGACAACCAGATACGCATCATCCAGGCGGATGACGGCCGGCAGGTACTCCAGGTGCGCCAGCCGATGGGCATCGAGCANNTACGAGCTGGACGGCAGGCCGGATGGAAAGAAGCCCTTCGGCCGCGATTCGGCGCTGGAAGAGTTCCAGTCGCGCCTGGAGAGCTACACCCAGGCCCACGGCGGGGACGAAGGCTTCACCCTTTCTCATGACGATTTTGCCGCCCTCCAGGGGGAGGGGGTTCTGTTCTATTTCCGCTACCTCGTGCTNNAACGATGACGACCGCAAGGAGCTCCTCCAGTACAAGCCGTATGTCGTGCGGATGAACGCCATAGCGCGCGCCATGATCTCCCTTCACAAGGAGATGAAGGGCACGGCGGAAGACATCCTTGCCACGGCCATATCCGCCATCGAGGGCATGCATGAGATCGACACGCCCGCATTCCAGTTCGAGCGGGTGCGTTCGCTGAATTACCTGAAGGCCACGTTGAAGCAGATCCACGAGAAGAAGGATTCCCCGCTCGAAGCGTTGAAGGGGGAGTTGCAGACGGCGATCGACGATGAAGACTACGAGCGGGCTGCCTCGCTCCGCGACACGATACGGCAGCTCGACGTGAACGACCAGGATTCCTCCGAGGTGTTGTCGGACCCGCAGGAATAATAACAAATGCCACGGAACCGCACGGCGTACCGTGCAAGCTACCGCGGCCGCGAATGCCACGGAACCGCACGGCGTACCGTGCAAGCTACCGTGGCCGCGAATGCCACGGAACTGCACGGCGTACCGTGCAAGCTACCGGGGCCGCAGCGCGTCGAAGCCCCCGCGCTTGCCCCTTCCGCCGCGTCCTGCTATTCTGGCCGCCGGAGCGTCCCCATGATCAAGAGAAAAAGCGACATGCAGAGAGAGGTGCGCGAGCACATGCGTGACGGCGCGGGCGCCGTCGAGTTCGTGCACATCTACCGCAAGGAAGAGCTCGCGGCAAAGACGCGTCTCTTCGCGCGGCTGCGCCTTGCCCCCGGCAGCTCCATCGGCTACCACACGCATGACGGCGAGGAGGAGGTGTACTACATCCTCCAGGGCACGGCGACGGTGAACGACCAGGGCGTCACCTCGACCGTCGGTCCGGGGGACGCCGTGCTCACCGGCGGGGGTGGGGGTCACGCCATCGCCAATCAGGGCACGGAGCCCGTCGAGCTCCTTGCCGTGATCCTCGTGTCCTGAGCCGGCGCAATGCTCTTCTTCGGTCCCCGACGCCCCCCGGAAAGGATCGCAACGTCCTTTCGATGGCTGGAGCCGCGCCCCCTGCCCGCAACGGAATCCCCGTCCTACTCCGGTCGGTATGAGAAGGGAAGCTACGCGCTGGAGCTGCGCAAGGACAGCTGCTTCGCGTGGGAGACGGTCGCCGGCACGGAGGATTTTGCCGACGTCGTGGTCGAGGCCGAGCTCGAGCTGGGACCGACGAACGGGCATTCGGCGATCGGACTCCTCTTCCGCCGCGTCGACGACGAGAACTTCTACTCCTTCATCATCTCCACCCGGGGCAACTTCCGCATCGACGTGCTTTTCAACAAGCACCCGCTGCGGCTCGTGGACTGGACGCGTGTCCCCGCTCCCGACGACGAGCAGGGCGCCGAGAACGGCGCCGCGCGGCGCGTGAAGATCGTCGCGCATGGCGCGCGCTTCTCTTTTCACATCGACGACGAGTGGGTCGCGGAGCTGGAGGACGAGATGCTTCCCGCGGGTGGCATCGGCTTTGCGGCGCAGAACTTCGCCGGCGCGACACGCGGCAGCTTCCGCCTGCGGCGCCTTCTTGTCGACGCGCGGCCGCTCGTCGTGGAGAAGGAGCATACCCGCTGGCGCTACTACGCGCCCATTTCCCCCGCCGCGCGCGTGCGCCTGGCCGAAACTCTCGCAGGCTCGGGTGCATTCGATGCTGCCGCCGTCCAGCTGCGGAAGGCGTTGAAGGATCGTGACGGAACGCCGCGGGAACATTTGCTTCTCGCCGAGTGCTACCTCAGGCTTTCCTTCCACGAAGATGCACTTGCGGAAATCGAGCGCGTGTGCGCGCTCCAGCCCGACTACCCCGGCGCGGCCCGTGAAAGAGCCAATATCCTTTACCTCTCGCAGCGGCTCGTGGAGGCGCGCGATACCCTCCGCGCGGGCTTCGCTGACGGCACGATTGCGCAGGAATCCGGAGCACAGAATCTCCTGGGCAACGCGGAGTACGCGCTGGGCAACTGGGACGCCGCGATCGAGGCCTACGGGAAGGCCGTGGAAGGGGAGCCGGACAACCCGCTTTTCCTGCAGAATGCCGCGCGCAGCCTGGAGATGGCAGCCCGGGATCCCGAGGCCGTGGACATGTACCTGCAGTCGGCGCGCATCCTTTTTGCCGAAGAGGCGTTCGACGAGCTCTCCCTCATCGTTCCCCGGGTGCTCGCTCTTGCGCCGGAGGATCCACGCGTCCGGGCGCTGGAAGCGAAGATGCTCTACCGGGAAGGGAAGACCGATGAGGCATTCGCCGCCCTCCAGAAGCTGGAAGACGAGGGAAGCGACGACAGCGCCGTGCATTACCTCCTGGGGCTGATCGTCGCCGCGAAGGGCCGCAAGGCCGATGCGCTGCCGCGATTCGCCCGCGCCGCCGCGCTGGAGAAGGATTTCCCGCTCTACCAGTTCCGCCTCGCCGAGACCCAGCGTTTTCTCGGCCGCGACCCCCGCGAAGCCCTGGCCAGGGCGCTTGCCCTGGCGCCGTCTGATCCCTGGGCGAATAATCTCTGCGGGCAGATCCGCCTGGAGGCGCAGGACCCGGCGGGTGCGATCCCGTACCTCGAGACCGCGCGCGCCGCAGCGCCGGCAGAGCTCGACATCGGCCTCAACCTTTCGGAGGCCCTGTCACTTGCGGGAAGGCATGCCGAGGCGATGCAGGTCGTGGAAGACGTCGCTGCCGCCGCGGGGGACGGCGCGCGTCTGGCCAACCAGCGGGGGACAATAGCTTCCCGGCAGGGAGACCGTGACCGGGCCGTCCGCGAATATGAAACTGCCATCCGCCTGGACCCGGATGCCCCCGTCTACAAGGAAAACTGTGCCGCGGCGTGCCTCGAGCTGGACATGGTGCATCGGGCCGAAGAGCTGCTCGCCCTGGTGGAGCCGGATCATCCCTCTGCATCGGTGTACAACCTGCTCGGACAGGTGGCCGTCCTCAAGGGGGAGCGCGCGCGTGGCGTCCTTGCCTACCGGGCCGGCCTCGACCTTGACCCCGGGAACGCCGATCTCACGCTCAACCTCGCCCTGGTGCAGAACGAGCGCGGGAANNGTTTGCGGCCGCGAATGGTGGGCCCCTCGCGCGCTTCCGCCCCAGCAGGGCATCCGTGTGCGGGGCGAGCCCCCGGCGGATGCGCCGGCGGGCAGATGCCCGCGCTGCGGGAATGTCTATTGCGTCGGCTGCGCCTCGGCATCGATCAGGAACATGAGGTTCCACTGTCCCACGTGCGACGAGCCGCTGAAGCATTCCGACGATGCCCTGAAATGGCTGCTCGCGCGCGCGATCGAAGGCCCGGCAGAGCGCCCCGGGACCGCCTCGAAAGGCTTCTTGCCTTGACAAAGATGTTTGCTTGGTTACATTGGGGTCAGCCTTGAACAGAAAAGCCGTTTTTTCCGCACTCATCTGCATGCTGCTGCCTCTTGCTGCCTTCGGGCAGGCTGCCGAGCTCGTTTCGGCGGAGAAGTATTTCGATACCCTCTCCGCGAGCTTCAGCAAGGTGAATGACTATGTCGCCGACATCAGCATTGTGAATGGAAAGGCGAGCTATCACGGCCGCCTGTCGTACAAATCGCCCCTGTACCTGCGCATCGATTTCGACGATCCCCCCAAGATGGTGCTCAATTTCGACGGCCAGAAGCTGCAGTGGTATTCGCCGCAGAACGCGGTCGTGCTCGAACAGGACTACAAGAAGCGCGGCAGCGGCCAGATAGAAGGAATGGCGAGCAACCAGAGCTTCGCCCTCTGGAAGAGGAACTTCTCCATAGCCTATCTCACGGGCCCCGCACCCATGGCGCTGGAGGACGGTTCCCGGGAGATGGTGACGAAGCTGAAGCTCGTCTCGCGCGGCACGACGAACTTCACGCAGATGATCGTGTCGGTGAAGGATTCGCTCATCCGCCGCGTGGAAGGCATCATGGCGGGCGGGGACAAGGTCGTCATGGATTACACGAATATCCGAACGAACCAGGGGGTTCCCGACTCGCGTTTCGCGTACGACGCACCGGTCACTGTGAACACGATCCAGGACTGGCTTTTCGATTCGACACAGTAGCAGGTAATATGGAATCGATCGGCGAGAAGCTTCGACTGGCGCGCGAGCGCAACAACCTGACCATCGACCAGATCGCGCGGGAAACCCATGTCGCCAAGCGCTTCCTCAAGGCGCTGGAGGACGAGGATTTCGCCACGTTCCCCGGCGAGACCTATGCCCTGGGCTTCCTGCGTAACTACGCGGAGTATCTGGGGCTTTCTCCGGACGAGCTGGTCGGCATCTACCGCAACATCAAGATCCAGGAACAGCCGCTGCCGATGAACGAGCTGCTGGAGACCCGGCCCAAGGTTCCCCCCCTCCGCCTGATTCTCTTCATCGCTGCCGCGGTGCTCGTGCTGGCCGCCGCCGGCTACCTGATCTACAGGGCCACCTCCCGCGCGGGGGGAAATACCGCCACCACTTCGCACGCCGCGGCAGGCTCAACGAGCGACTTCGTCTTCCAGGACGAGGTGCGGACGCAGTGGTTCAACCAGGGAGACGGCATTTCCATCCCTTACAATGGAAAGACGTACCGGATCGTGATCGCGAATGTCGGCGATACGCTCACCCTCAAGGTGCCTGGTGGCACCGTGGACATGGGGCTGGGCAAGGAGCGCTACATCGATCTGGACGCAGACTCCACCCCGGAAATACGCATCGTCTGGAACGACGTGGACCGTGGATCCGCGCTGAAGCGCGTGAATCTCGGTCTCTACAAGACCACCGGACAGGCCGCCACCGGTGTCACCTCCACGGTGGAGGACGCCTCATCCGCGGCTGCGCTCGCCGCGGCGCCGGCAGGGTCCGCCACGCCGCCTGTCCGCACCGACACATTCAAGACCCAGACCGTCCTCACGGCGGCGCAGACCGGTCTTTTCACCCTGGATTTCACATTCAAGAACGACTGCCTCTTCCGTTATCTCGTGGACAGCAAGGATCGGGAAGACCGCTTCTTCCAGAAGGGAGAGCAGTTTTCCGTTGATACGGGAAAGCTCCAGGTGATGATCTGGCTCTCCAACGCGGGGGCTGCCCGCATGCGCGTCCAGGGGAGGGACTTCGAGCTGGGGGATCTCGGCGAGGTTGCCACCCGCAAGGTCGCCTGGCGCAAGGACACGACTGCGGGCGGGTATGTCCTCGAGATCACGCCGCAGTACTGAGGGCGCCGACCACATCCGCCCGAGGGTTTCCCCCGTCAGCAGCACGACGCCCCGCCGCACCTTCCACGTCGAAAGCCTTGGATGCGCAAAGAACCAGGTGGATTCGGAGCTCATGATCGCCTCCCTCGAGCGTGCGGGGTGGCACCTTGCGGATTCGCCCGATGACGCGGACGTGATCGTGGTGAACACGTGCGGCTTCATCAACGCGGCAAAAAAGGAATCCATCGAGACGAGCCTCGAGATGAAGGCGCGCCACCCGGATCGGAAGGTCATCATGGTCGGCTGTCTTTCCGAGCGCTACGGGGAAGAGCTTGCCGCGCAGCTGCCCGAGATCGACGCCTTCCTTGGCAACCGCAACCCTTCGCGCATCGTGGAGATTGTGGAAGGCCGCGGTCCTGTGCAACCACCCGGAGCGAAGCCCTACGAAAGGGACCACCTGCTGTCCTGGCCCGGCAGCGCATACGTGAAAATCGCCGAAGGCTGCTCCAATCGCTGCACGTACTGCGCCATTCCCCTGATCCGCGGCGACCTTGCAAGCCGGGGCCCGGCGGAGATCGTCGCGGAAGTGCGCGGTCTCCTGGATCGCGGGGCGCGGGAGCTTGTCCTGATCGCGCAGGATCTCGGGTCGTGGGGCAAGGACCTTGGCGGCGGCGGGCTCACGGAGCTGCTAGGGAATATTTCCCGGATTCGGGGCGATTTCTGGGTCAGGCTGTTATACATCCACCCCGATCACTTCCCGTCAGGGCTTCTCGACCTCATGGCAGGTGACGCCCGTTTTCTCCCGTACTTCGATCTGCCCTTCCAGCACGGCGCGCCGGACATCCTTCGGGCGATGGGCCGTCAAGGCGATCCCGCGCGCAATGTCGACCTCGTGTCCGCCATCCGCCGCCGGCTCCCCGACGCCGTCATCCGCTCCACGTTCCTC
The DNA here is from genome assembly GCA_003154555.1 of Spirochaetaceae bacterium. Lineage (GTDB taxonomy): Bacteria > Spirochaetota > Spirochaetia > SZUA-6 > Fen-1364 > Fen-1364. Next base: position 4,183 of record PMDT01000115.1, on the reverse strand, counting down.
CTTGGCTTCCCCGGCGAGACGGACGCGGACTTCGATATGCTCCTCGACTTCCAGGAGCGCCTGAGGCCTGACTGGCTGGGCTCTTTCACCTACTCGCGGGAAGAGGATACGCCGGCGTATCGCATGAGCGGGCGGGTGACAAAAGCAGTTGCGGAGAGCCGCAAGGCGGAGGTGGAACGGCGACAGGTGAGCATCACCGACCGTGCGCTTGACCGGTACATCGGCCGCTCACTCGACGTGCTGGTGGAGGAGCGCGTGCAGGGAGAGGAGCTGTCGCTGGGACGCGCCTACCTGCAGGCGCCCGATGTCGACGGCCTGGTGGTTGTGCGCGGCGCCTTTGCCCCCGCGGGCATGGTGCGGGTGCGCATCGACAGGCGCAATGGAGTCGACCTGGAGGGTGGCGTCGTTGAGCGCTGAACCGGCGTACATGGCCGTGCTCAACCCCGAGCAGCGCGAGGCCGTGATCCATTCGGGCAGCCCGCTCCTCATCCTGGCCGGCGCGGGCTCGGGAAAGACGCGCGTCATCACGACCAAGATCGCCTGGCTCATCGAGCACCACGCCATGAATCCGCGTTCCATTCTCGCCGTCACCTTCACGAACAAGGCCGCGCAGGAGATGAAGGAGCGGGTTGTATCGCTCGTTCCCCACGCGGAAGATGTGATGGTGCGGACATTCCATTCCTTCGGGGCATGGTTCCTGAGGCGGAACGCGAAGCTCGCCGGGCTCGCCCCGTCCTTCCACATCTACGACGATGACGACTCCGTGTCGCTGCTGAAGACGATACTCGGCACGACCGAAGACCGCGGTTACCTGCGCCGCAGCCTGGAGGAGATCAGCCGGGTGAAGGATCTTGGCCTGGGGCCCGATGAGCCGGAAGAGGCCATCACGCGGGCGGGCTGCTCGTACGATGTCTACCGGGCCTATGAAAAGGCAAAACACGCCACCGGCAACGTGGACTTCGGCGACCTGATCCTGATGCCGCTCCAGCTCCTCACCCGCGTGCCCGAGCTGCGCGAGCGTACACGGCAGAGATTCCGCGTCGTCCTGGTCGACGAGTACCAGGATTCGAACAAGGCGCAGTTCGAGCTCCTGCGCGAGCTCTGGGGCCCCGAGACGTACCTCTGCGTCGTGGGGGACGACGACCAGTCCATCTATCGCTTCCGCGGGGCCGAGGTGGGCAATATCCTGAACTTCCCGAAGGTATTCCCCGGAACGCAGATCGTGCGCCTGGAGCGCAACTACCGCTCGACCCAGGCGATACTCGACGTGGCTTCCACGGTCGTGAGCAACAATGCGGGCAGGCTGGGAAAGACGCTCTGGACGGAAAAACCCGGCGGGGAGCCCCCCGCGGTTGCCTGCTGTTTCGACCAGGAGGAGGAGGCGGAGCTCTGCGGCCGGCTCGTGGTGGATGGATTCGTCGGAACGACCGCGATCCTCTACCGTATGAACGCGCAATCGCTGTCTTTTGAAAAGCACTTCCGTGACGCCGGCATCAGGTTCAGGCTCGTGGGCACGGTGCGCTTCTATTCGCGCGAAGAAGTGAAGGACGCCATCGCCTACCTCTCGCTCCTCATGAACAGGAACGACGAGGTGTCGTTCCGCAGAATCGTGAACAAGCCCAGCCGGGGAATGGGGGCCGCGAGCGTCGACAAGATTGTCGACGAGTGGCGCCGGGAGATCGCTGCGGGCGGCGACTTCGACCTGCTCCGGGCGGCGCGCCGCGTCGCGGGCAGGCTTTCCGCCCGTGCGCGCGTGGGGCTGGCGGCGCTCCTGTCGGTCATGGACGAGCTTTCGCGGCGCGTCGAGGAGCTTCCCATCGCGGAGCTCGCCCGGCTCATGCTCGCGCGGACGGGACTGTACGAGATGTACAAGGTGCGCGACACGTCGGAGGAGACCTCCAAGACGGACAACCTCGAGGAAATCGTGAGCGACATGGCCACCTATGGCACGGGCCCGGAAGCGCTCACCGCATTCCTGGAAAGCGTCGCCCTGGCGAGCCCCCTGGACGGGGAGACGAGCGCGGAGGACGTCCAGGTCACGCTCATCACGATGCACAATACGAAGGGCCTGGAGTTCGACCGCGTGATCATCACCGGCCTGGAGGAGGGGATCTTCCCCCACGACTCGAGCAGCGGCAGCGCCGATGACGTGGAAGAAGAACGGCGCCTTTTCTACGTGGGCATCACACGCGCGCGGGAGCGCCTCCTTATGACCTGGTGCCAGCGGCGGAGGCTTTTCGGCAGGACGACCGAGATGTCGCCGTCCCGGTTCCTCGACGAGCTGCCCGCGGGCATCGCGCGCACGGGCGGGGAGGGGGACGCCGGGCCCGAGGCGGAGTTCCCCGTCGGGTCGGGCGTCTACCACGAGGACTACGGCGCCGGCGTTGTCGAGCGATCGTGGTATAGTGACGGCGCCGTGGTCGTGCAGGTCCGCTTCCAGTCGGGTCGCGTGGGAAAATTCCTTCCGAAGTACGCGCGGCTGGAGCGGATCCACCTCGGAGACTGAGAATGGAGCAACAGTTGAAGGACGTGCAGTCGAGCCCCGACTTTCGCAATATGCCGATCCAGAAGGTGGGGATACGCCAGATCCGCTACCCCATAACCGTACGGGACAAGAGCAAGGAAACCCAGCAGACCGTTGCCAACGTGAGCCTGTCGGTGAACCTGCCGCACACGAACAGGGGCACCCACATGAGCCGATTCGTGGAGGTGCTGGACCGTTTCAAGAACGAGGTGAGCTACCACAACCTCGACCGCATTCTCATCGAGATCAAGCGGACACTCCAGGCGGAGGAGTCGCACATCGAGCTTGCCTTTCCCTTCTTCCTGCGCCGCAAGGCGCCCGTGTCGGGCATGGAATCCCTCATGTCCTACGACTGCCGCATCGAGGCGACCTACGGGGCGCACATGCAGATCGCGACACGGGTCGACGTTCCCGTGCACACCCTCTGTCCCTGCTCCAAGGAGATATCGGAATATTCCGCACACAACCAGCGCGGCATGGTGGCCATCACCGTCGGCATGACGAAGTTCATCTGGATCGAGGACATCATCCAGATCGCCGAAGACGCGGCCTCAAGCCCTCTCTATGCCCTGCTGAAACGGGAAGATGAGAAGTACGTTACCGAGCGCGCCTACGAAAACCCGCGCTTCGTGGAGGACGTCGTGCGGGAGGTGGCGCTCCGGCTCCAGTCCCTGCCCGGCCTGCGCTACCATGTCGTCGAGGTGGAAAACTTCGAGTCCATTCATAATCACAGCGCTTATGCCGTCATTGCAAAAAGATTCGATGAAGGATAGGAGCCTCCCGGCCGGCATCCCCCGGATCCGCCGGGCCCGCGGCTTCCGTCTCTATGACATGGAGGGGCGCCGCTATCTCGACCTCTACCGGGATGGCGCCCTGCTCGGACATCGGGGGGCAGGCGTGCTCACGGTCATGAAGTCAGTCCTGTCGCAGGGGCTTTCCACCGCGCTGCCCACGGCATGGGAAGGAAGGCTCGTGGCCGCCGTTAAGAAGATGCTTCCCGGATGGGGAGACGTGCGCCTGTACGCATCGATGGACCGCGCGCTCCAGGCGGCAGGGCACTTTCTCCATGCGACCCTGGCCCTTGCAGACGTCCATGATCCGGCCCTTGCCGAGCAGCAGGCGTCACCTGCACCTGCCGCGCTCTGGCGACCTCTTCTCCCCTGCCCCGCGGCGACCCGCGTGCTTCTTGCGCAGCTCCCCGTCACCGTTTGCAGCGCACCGGTTCCGGTGTGCTTTGCACCGTCGGCAGCGCACGAGGCCCCTCCCTCCGACGCCCTGCCCGGCTTTGTCCTGGCCGCAGCGGTTCGCGGTCTTGCGGCCCTGACGCATCCGTCGGGCGAGCCGCCACTGTCCGACGGCATCGCGGCAGTGGAGCGCGCGATCGATCGGACCCGCGGGTGGAAACGGCAGGGGCCGTACGTGCGCGCCGTTTTTCCAGAGCCGGACTACTCGCGCGTGCACGCGGAGTTCCTTCGCGCCGGCGTGCTGCTTCATCCCGGATATCCCGGACCGAGCGTGCTTCCCGGGGAATGCTCCCCGGGGGAAAACAAGCTCCTGGCGGATCTTTTCGCCCGGAGCTCGGGAGGATGATATGGACATCATGAACTTCACCCAGGATGCCTCGCACCTCGTGCTGGGAGCGTTTGCCACCTTCTGCGC
>PMDT01000033.1 GCA_003154555.1 Spirochaetaceae bacterium | reverse complement strand
TCATCATCTTGGCCGCCTGCTGCGCCAGGATCGCGTATTCGTGTGCCGGCACGTGTCCCAGCTGCCAGGGGCCGTCCATTTCGTTGCCCAGCGACCAGAGCTTCACCGCGTGTGGTGCGGCGCTTCCTTCCGCGGCGCGCATGTCAGCATAGCGCGTGCCGACGGGGCAGTTGCAGTACTCCACCCAGTTGCGCGCCTCCTCGGGTGAGCCGGTGCCGAGATTGACGGTGAGCATCGGCGCCCATGAAAGCGCCCGGCACAGCTTCATGAACTCCTCCGTGCCGAATGTGTTGGGCTCGATGCTCTGCCAGGCAAGGTCACGCATCGGCGGCCGCTTCCCCGCGGGGCCGATGCCGTCCATCCAGTGATAGCCGGATGCGAAGTTGCCCCCCGGGTACCGCATGGTGGTGAATCCGAGCCTCCGCAGCGCCTGGAGCACATCGCCGCGGAAGCCGTCTTTGTCGGCATGTCGGCTGCCCGGTTCGTAGACGCCCTGGTAGACGGCGCGGCCCATGTGCTCGAGAAAACCGCCGAACAGCCGCGGATCGACGACACCGATGGGAAATCCCGTGTGCAGGTGGATGCGCGTTGTTTCCATGCCGCAGATTATGCCAGCCCTGACCTGTCCCGACAAGATTTCATTTCAACGCTGTCCGGGGTTGCCCGCCGCTTTCCCCGTGCGCGGCATCCTCCGTGTGTGCTTGAAGCCCCGGGCCTTTGCGCATACTCTTGTCAGTCATGGCTCATACATCCCGGGTGATCATTGCAGAGGCGACATATGAGACGGCCGCGTCGGTGATCGAGGATCTCATCGGGCGATTCTCCATCGACTGGAAGGGCAAAAGGGTGCTCCTCAAGCCCAATATGCTCGCGGCTTGGAAGCCGGAGCGTGCGGTGACCACCCACCCGGCCATCGTCACGGCGGTGATCGCCTCCCTGGAGCGCCGCGGCGCGCGGGTGATGGTCGGCGACAACCCCGGCGCCCACGAGTACGGGGACGCGGGGCGGGCCGCGGACGTCTCAGGGCTTCGCGCCGCGGCAGGCGACCGCTGGGTGGACCTTGCCACGAGCCCCGTCGAGGTGGAGGTCAACTCCCGGCACTTCCCCCGGCTCGCCATCTCCCGCGAGGTGCTGGAGGCGGACCTGGTTGTGAATCTCCCCAAGCTCAAGACGCACATGCAGACCACGCTGAGCGGCGCGGTGAAGAACATGTTCGGAATCCTGGTCGGCTCGCAGAAGGCAAAGGTGCACCACGTCTGCGCGGGGATCGCCGAATTCGCGGAAGCAATTGTCGACATCTACGCCATCCGACCGCCGGCACTTTCCATCATGGACGCCGTGGTCGGCATGGAGGGCAATGGACCCAGCGGGGGGAAGCCGCGGACCATCAACCGCATCATCGCGAGCACCCACGGCGTGGCCGTGGACGGGGTTTTTGCCGCGATGGTCGGGCTCGCTCCCGATCGCGTGGGCATACTCCGCGCCGCCCGCGGCAGGGGGCTTGGCGCGGTGGATGTTGCGGACATGGACATCGAGGGGAACATCCCGCGGCTGCTCCGGTTCAAGCTCCCGATGAATGTCGTGGGAGAGGACCTCGTGAGCAGGATCTCCGGCCGCATCATGGGCCGGATGGGAAGCCCGCGCTTCCGCCTGCGCCAGGATGCCTGCACGAAGTGCGGCACCTGCGCCAAGGGGTGCCCCACGGGGGCAATTACCCTGAAGCCCTTCCCGACCTGGAACTACGAACGGTGCATCGGCTGCTACTGCTGCTACGAGCTGTGCGAGCAGGACGCGATCAAGCTGGCCGGCATGTTCTCCCGCGCCCGGAGCGCCGGGTAGGCGGCGCTCCACCCGAAGGGGCTACCCGGCCGCTTCCTCACGGGCGGCGGTCGCCGGGAAACGATTCAGGCTTATCATGGCCCCCGGGGCGACAAGAGAGAATACGGCGACGATGGCGAACATCGCGCGGATGCCAACGGCGTCGGCAATGATGCCGCCGATCCAGGGACCGGTGAACATGCCAATGGCGTAGACGGCCTGGTGGATGCCCATCGCCGTGCTGCGGTGCGCCGCGTCGACCTGCTGGATGGAGAGCCCGACAAGGATGGGGAAGGTGAGGCCGTTCGCAAGGCCCATGATCGCGGTGGAGATGAAGAGCAGCGTGACCGACGGCGCAAGGGCGGCAAGAATCGCTCCCCCGGCAGACGCGGAGATGCTCGCATAGAGGATCGTGCGCCTGCCTCCCCGGTGGGCGATAAGCGTGGCAAAGAGGTTTGCCGCCGTGTTGGCGGCGATATTCACCGTCATGATCAGGCTCGTTTCCACCGGCGTCGCACCCATGTGTCGGGCCAGGAGCGGCATGAATCCGAAGACGAGTGCCCACACGCCGAACTGGCAGAGGGCGTTCGTGAAGGACGGGACGAGGACATCGCGCCTGCGGAATATCGCGAGCACGGAAGAGACGGTGACCGCGCTGCGATGCGCGGCGCCTCGCCGGGGAATCGGCACGCACGCAAGGATGATGGTCGCCGCAACGGAAATGCCCGCTGCTGTGAACAGGGCGAAGCGCGTGCCGCCCAGCGTTTCCAGCGGGCCGGTAAGGCCGGTACCGATCATCTGGCCGAGTGAAGAGCCGAAGGAGAGAAGGGACGTGGCGAAGATCGTCCTCTCCGGCGGGAAGAATCCGGCAAAGACGACCATCATCGGCACCCAGGCGGCAGCGGCGACGCCGGTGAGCGCGCGGCCAAGGGCGAGTGCGCCCAGCGATCTGCCCAGCGCCATCACCGCGGCGCCGATGCCTGCCATGAGCATGCCGCCGATGAGGTACGGCTTGCTGCGGCCCGTCACGTCGGTAAGGATTCCCAGCGGCATGCGCAGCACCGCCATGAGGAGGCCGTACATGGAGAGAACGACCCCGACCGCCGCGAGACTGGACGTCCGCTCGGCGACGTAGGCCGGGAGGCTCGGCACATAGGCGTAGAGGGCGACGAAAAAAAGGACAGCCGCCACGAAATACGCGGCGATGCGACGACGGTTCATGTGCGCCGAATAGTAGCGGGAAGGCCCCTGTCGGTCCATGTCGAAGGAGGCATGCCTGACGCGCGAAATCCCTCAGCGCCCGGCGCGTGAGCGGGCGGTGCAATGCGCGCGGATGAAGCTGCCGATCTCGGCGATGGCCTCGGCCCCTTCCGGAAGCGTGGCGGCAAAGGCGTGCCAGCCGTGGAACATCGATTCCCACTCGGTGAGCGTGGCGCGCACGCCGGACTCGACCGCGCGCGCCGCAAGGGCCCGCGCCTCGTCGCGCAGCACCTCCACGCTGCCGACCTGGATCAGGAGCGGCGGGAGGCCGCGGAGGTCGGCAAAGACGGGCGAGGCGAGCGGCTGCCGCGCGTCCTGGCCGTTGAGGTAGTATCGCGCAAAGGACCGGATGACGCCGGGATCCATCACGTCGCTGCCAGGGCCCCGGTTGAGCGACTCCGTGCAGACCGTCATGTCCACGAACGGGCTGATCAGGGCGGCGCAACCGGGAAGCGGGTCGCCGGCATCGCGCAAGGCGATGAGTGTTGCCGCCACGAGGCCTCCGCCTGATGAGGCACCGGCCAGCGAGATGCCGCGGGGATCGACGCCGCGCGCGAGCAACCAGCGGTATGCCTTCACGCAGTCTTCGATTCCCGCCGGGAACGGCGACTCCGGCGCCAGACGATAGTCGATCGACAGGGCGCGCGCGCCGCAGGCGGCGCAGAGCCGGGCGACCAGGTCCCTGCTCCCTTCCGCGGTGCCCGCGACGTATCCGCCGCCGTGGATGAAGAGCATGACGAGGTCGGCTGCTCCGCCGGTGGAAACCCATTCGCCGCGGACGTCCTGCTCGACGAGCGTCTCGATGCAGATACCGGGCAGCATCGGCAGCGCGCGCGCACGCGCCTCCAGGATGTCGCGCCGCTCCGGGACGGTTGCCGTCACCGGGACAGCGTTTCGACGCATGAACTCGAGAGCATCAGCGAGCTGCGGGCTTGTCATGTCACCTACGATAGCGCATTCGTTTCGGCACGTGCAAGCTCGTATTTGCTCAAAGGCTCCGGCTCCAGGGCGACGATCCCTCAGACGGTGATCGACCCGCCTTGTGCCGCGGATTGCCGGATCCGGTCGATGACCTTCATGACCGACAACACCTGCTCCCGCGTGATCGGCAGCGCATCGGACGTCCGCAGGCTTTCTGCCAGGGCGGGGTAGAAAGCATCGGTGAGCTCGTCACCTGCGAAATCGAATCTCCTGGTCTCCGGCACGCCATGGAACTCGCTTCGGAGCTCTCCCTCGCTCCAACTGTCGCTCTGCTCCCCACGGACCTGGAATGTGCCTTTCGTGCCGACGACGCTCCAGCGCGGTTGCGGGATGCGGTGATTGTTTGAAGCCTCGATGCGGCAGGACAATCCATTCCCGAAGACGAGCTCGGCCCAGAAATGATCGTCCACTTCCGTCGTCCATATCTTTCCGCCCTGCCATGCGTTGAGGGAGACAGGCATTGAGCCTGCGAGCAGGAGCACCTGGTCCACGAGGTGGGGCGCCCAGTCGTTGATCATGCCGCCGCCATATTCCTTCTTCAGCCGCCACGGATTCGCCATGCCCTGCGCGCCCCAACCCGCCCACCCCGTGGAGTAGCTCGCCCTGCGCGATTCTATGCGATATGCCTCGCCCACGAGGCCGTCATGGATGATTCGTTGCACCAGGAGAAAATCCCGATCCCATCGCCTGCTCTGGTGCGGAAGCACCTTGACGCCCTTCGCATCGGCCTTGTCGTATATCTGTCGCGCCTCATCGTAGGAGGCGGCAATTGGCTTTTCGATGACGAGATTCTTCCCGCATTCGATGGCATCCATTGCCCAGCGATAGTGCTGGTCGGAGGTCGTCGCGATGACGAGCCACTGAACCGATCGATCGGCAATCAGCTCTTCGTGCGACGCGTATGTCACGATGCCGAACCGGCGCCCCGCCTCCGCTCGCAGCTCCTCGGACCGGCTGCTGGCGGCAACAAGCGCGAAGCCTCGCGTCGCCCTGACCCGGTCGCAATGAAAAAGACCGATTCTGCCGACCCCCAGAACGCCGAAACGAATTGCTTCTTCCATCATTCCCCCTCCGCGGTGCCCGCCGCAGACGCCATCGCCCCGTCGATCGCGAGCATCGCGACCCCGATCGGTTCGTCGCTCGGCGAGTACAGCGCAAAGTCGATCTGGAAATCACGCTGGGATTCGAGCGGCGCGCGTTCCCGGATTCGCCGGGTCATGGGCTCCCGGAGGCAATCCGCCAGAAGCGATCCCTCCCCGCAGACGACAATGCGCGGGACGTTCAGCATCTTCATTAATATCGAGCCTGCTTCTCCGAGAGCTTCGCCGGCCTCCTGGAGGACCTGCCGGGCAAGCCGATCGTTTGCCTTCGCCGCCTCATGGATGGCGTCAAGGGTCAGCGTTTCCGATGGATCACCTCGCGGCGTCAGGATCGAGATCACCCCCTCGGCCATCCGTGCCTTCGCCGTCGCCACGATTCCCGACCCTGACGCCACGGTTTCCAGGCAACCCGTGTCGCCGCAGATGCATCTTCTTTCGTTGCCCGAAAGCGCGATGTGCCCGATTTCCCCTGCCACGCCATGATGACCCCGGTAGATCTCTCCGTTCAGCACGAAAGCGGACCCGAGGCCTTCACCCATGTAGAGAACCGCGAAGTCCTGTCGCTGCGGGGCAGCACTCCGGCGGCGCTCGAGAAACGCCATCGAGCGGGCGTGGTCCTCCACCATGACCGGCACCCCGACGTTGTGCAACGCCGATCCGACATCGAAGTTCCGAAAAGGCCCGTACTGCAACCCGGATGACCAGACCCCGCGGTCGGTGTCGACGCGCCCGAGCACAGACAGCCCGACGGCGATGCATCGCGTCGGATCGCGGCGCCCTATCGCTTCCGTGACGTCGTTTCCGACCCTTTCGAGCAGCGCGCGCAGCCCGGCCTCGTCGAATGCCCGCGCATCGATGGTGAGCTGGTGGCTTTCCAGGAGCTCGCCTGTCCCTGAAACAGCCGCGATCGTGCAGCAGCCGACAGTCAGCGCAGCCCCGATGGCAAAGAATGCGCCCGGGGCGATCTCATGGATGATCGAGGGGCGGCCTTTTTCCTGCCGGGTCTCTTCATGCGAAACGATGATTCCTTTTTCGCGCATCGACTGCAGCGCGCGTGTCGCCCTCCCGTTGCTGAGGCCGGTCGCCTGGAGGATGGCAAGCCTCGTCGGAATGCGAAGGGAGGAGACGGCATGGAGAACCTTCCGCTCGTCAGACGCCAATTCGTTCAGCAAGGATTTAAATACTCCAAATTCTGGCAATTTGGCTCGATAAAATGCCGAATGGAACTAAATAAAGCTTGCACTCTCATATTGTTCCTGATATTATGCCATTCAAGCACGAAATACGCAACAAGAATCAACACGGAAGACCGCATGAAAAACGATGTCGCAATCAACACCCTTCTTGGATATCCGGCGGATGCCCGTCTTCTCATTGTCAATGTGGACGATTTCGGCATGTGCCATTCCATGAACATGGCGGCCCTGAAGATGCTCCAGGCCGGCATCGCGACATCGACCACGCTCATGGCTCCCTGCCCCTGGGCGCTGCATGCCGCGTGGCTCGCAAAAGAGAATACCGGCTTTCACCTCGGCGTGCACCTCACGGCAGTGAGCGAGCAGCCTCTCTTGCGGTGGGGCCCCCTTGTATCGCGCGACAAGGTACCGACGCTTGTGGACCAGGATGGATTCTTCTTTACGGAAAGCGGCATTCCGGAGCTCCTTGCGCACGTGGAGATTTCCGAGCTGGAGATGGAGTTCCGCACGCAGATCGAGACTGTCCTCCGCCGCGGCCTGCATCCGACCCATCTCGACAGCCATTGCGACATCCACGTCCGTCGCGAGGACATATTCGGCATGGTGAAGGGACTCGCCCTCGAGTACGGCCTTGCCCTCCGCGTGAGCCAGGCGCGGTTCATCGATGCCCTCCTGGGCGAAGGATACGCCGTGAACAGCCACGACGACCTGGACAGCACCAGGGTGGATCTTGCCGTGAAGCACGACACCTACGTGAAGCTCCTGCGGGAATTGCCGGCCGGTCTCTCGGAGTGGGCCGTGCATCCTGGAATTGCCAACGACGAGCTGCGGAGCGTGACGCCATCGTGGGCCGCGCGCGCCTTCGACCTGGATTTCTTCACGTCACCTGAAGCGCGCCGGATCGTGCAGGAGGAAGGGATCGTGCTTCTGGATTATGCACCCCTCCAGAAGCTCTGGCGGGCAAAAAGCGCGGCAGCGGTATAGGAGGCACATATGCCCGGTCCGGGCGCATTCCTTGTCGACGATGAAGAGCGCAACGAGGTCCTCGACGTCCTGCAGAGCGGCTATCTCTCCCGTTACGGGGAGGATGGCGACAAGGCGTTCCAGCAGAAGGTCTACCTGTTCGAACGGGAGTTCGCCGAAAAGATCGGGGTGGGCCACGCGGTGGCGGTCAACTCGGGAACCTCCGCGCTGATCTGCGGGCTGAAGGCACTGGGCATCGGTCCGGGCGACGAGGTGCTCGTGCCGGGCTACACCTTTATCGCGTCGATCTCGGCGATCATGGAAGTGGGGGCAACGCCGGTGCTCACAGAGATCGACCATTCGTTGACGATGGACGCGCGGGACGCCGAGCAGAAGATCACCGGCAAGACCCGCGCCATCATGCCCGTGCACATGCTGGGAAACCCCGCCGACATGGATGCAATCCGCACCCTTGCCGCGCGGCACTCTCTCGCCGTGATCGAGGATTGCTGCCAGGCCGTCGGCGGCTCGTACGGGGGCCGGCGCCTCGGATCCCTCGGTGATATCGGTGCGTTCTCCTTCAACATCTTCAAGGTCATCAACTCAGGGGATGGCGGGCTTGTCGCCACGTCCGACCCGACGTTGTACGAAAGGGCATTCGGTTACCACGACCAGGGCCACATGCCGCTGCGCAAGGGAGTGGAGATCGGCAAGCGGAGCCTGGTCGGCGTCAATATGCGCATGAACGAGCTGAGCGGCGCGTTCCTGCGCGCCCAGCTTCGAAAGCTGGATGCCATCCTCCAGCGGCTGCGCGAAAAGAAGGCGGCTTTGAAAAGTGAGATTGCCGCCGCGCGCATCGACGGCCTGTCATTCAGGAAGATCAACGATGCAGGGGAATGCGCAACCCTGCTCAGTGTGCAGTTCCGCACGACGGCGCAGGCCCTGGCCGCCGCCCATGCACTGGGCACCCGGACGCTGGAGAAGAGCGGGTGGCACGTCTACAACAACATGGAACAGGTCCTTGCCTGGAAGGACGCCGCGGGGAGAAGTCCGCTGCGCCGCAACATGCTCCCGGCAACCGATGACATCCTTTCGCGCAGCATCAATCTCAGTGTCGGCGTCGTCGATGGCGGGATCGGCGCCGATTTCGGCATCACGATTCTCTCGAGCGCGGACGACATCCATCGTGCGGCGGAGAAGCTCGTGAACGTCGTGAAAGACGCCGTTCGAACAAGCTGACGGGGAAGGAGGCTGCATGGCCTGGATACTGGTGGCTGTCATCGTCGTTGTCGTCGTGGCCCTGCTCGCCCTCGTGAAGCCGAGAGACAAAGGCGGCGGCCACGACGCGTATTTCACGGGGCTCGAGCAAACGCTGAAGCGGGCGGAGATCGGGACGGCGCGCATCCTGATAGATGTCGACCGGCTTCGTCACAATCTCACCGTCATCCTTTCCCGCATCCCCAGCAAGGACCACTACCGGATCGTCGTCAAATCCCTTCCCTCCGTCGACCTGCTGCGCTTCATACGGTCGACGGTCGGCACGGACAAGTTCATGGTCGTCCACCGGCCCTTCCTCAAGGTGATCCTGGAAAACTTCGACCCCGGCATTGACATTCTCCTTGGCAAGCCGATCCCGGTCTTCGGCGTGAAGGAGTTTTTCCAGGAGATCGGCCCTGGGCTCCGTGGAAGGGCGCAGGCCGAGATCCAGTGGCTGATCGACACGCCACTGCGCCTGGAAGAATACCTGGCATTCGCGCGGCAGAATGCCCTGAAGCTTCGGATCAATATCGAGATCGACATCGGCCTCCACCGGGGCGGCGTCGACTCCTTTGAGACCCTCCACCGGATGCTCGATCTCATTCATTCCAACGCCGAACACCTGATCTTCAGCGGGTTCATGGGGTACGAGGGTCATGTCGCCCATGCTCCTCCCCTCCTGCGTCCGGCGCGCAGCGTCGCCCTGCGCGAGTTCGCCGACAATCTTGGCGCGTATCGCAGGCTCATCGAGGAGGGTCGCGCGAAATACCCGGCCCTTTTCTCGGGTGCAATGACATTCAACTGCGGAGGAAGCGGCACGTACAGCCTCTTCCGCGACTACCCCTTCATCACGGACATCGGCATCGGCGGCGCGGTCCTTCGTCCCGCCGGATATCCTGATCACTTCCTGGGCGATCTCACGCCCGCGGAGCACATTGCGGCGCCCGTGCTGAAGAAGAGGAACGGCATGCTGATTCCCTTCATCGAAGGAGTGTGCGGCGTGCTTTCGTTCTGGAACCCGAACAATCAACGCACCTTCGAGATCTACGGGGGAGGCTGGGCAGGCCGTCTTGTCTCGCCGCAGGGGATACGCACGCAGGCTTTGACCGCCGATCCTCCCAACCAGAACCTCGTTCCCAACCAGACAACGCTCAACGGCTCGCGGAAAGTTGCCGTCGATGTCGGGGATTTCGTTTTCTACCATCCCATCCAGAGCGATGCGATGTTCCAGTTCGAAGACATCCTTGTCGTGTCACAGGGTCGCGTGGATCGTGTCTGGAAGGTGTTTCCGCGACGCTACTAGCGCGCGGATTTGACTTCCAAAAGGAGCTCGTCATGAAAGAAGGATTCGTCGTTCCCGCACGGGAAAAGGTCGCTTTCGGCCTGGGAGACTTCGCCAACAACCTCTCCATGACCGCGATCAATTTCTATTTCATCTTCTTTATCGTCAACGTCGCGGGGATCCCCGCGGTCCTTGCAGGGGTCATCTACTGGGTCTCGCGCACCGTGGCGGCCTGCACCGATCTCCTGATGGGCATTGTCTCTGACAGGACCAGCAGCAGATTCGGCAGGCGGCGCGTCTACCTTCTCTTCGGCGCCATCCCGCTGGGCATCTTCTTCTTCCTGCTCTGGTTCATCCCGGGCCGGGCGCTGGCGGGCAATTTCATCTACTACCTCTGCGCGATGCTCCTCTTCAACGTGACATTCAGCCTCGTGACGATCCCGTACAACTCCCTGATGCCGGAGCTCACGCAGAGCTATGACGAGCGCACGTCGATCTCTGGTTTCCGCATGGCGTTTTCCTTCCTTGGAAACCTCGTGGCGGCCGCGGGAGTGGCGTTGATCGTGGACAACCTGTACCCGGGCCGCGGCTCCTATCCGTCCAGCTACCCCGTCATGGGAATCATCTTCGGCGCGGCAACCAGCCTCTTCGTGCTGATAACCTTCCTGGGAACGAAGGAAAGGATCCATGCGCAGGCGGAGAAGATCCTTGGCGGCTTCTGGAACGCGCTTCGCTCGTTGTGGAAGGTCCGCGAGGTCCGCTTGATGATCATCCTGTTCGTGTTCAACCAGGTGGCGGCGGACATCTTCATGGCGATGGTGATCTTCTTCCTCAAGGACGTCGTGCGGATTCCCGACGATATCACCTCCATCGTGATGGCCATCCCCCTTGTGATCGCCGTGGCAGCCGCGCCCCTGTGGGTCTTCATCGGCGGAAAGCTCGGCAAGAAACGTGCGTATGTGGTCGGTGCCATCTTCTTCCTCATTCCGCTCCTCATGGTGCTGGTGGCTCCCGTGGGAAACGTATCGATCGTGATCGTGATCGCCGTTCTCATGGGAATAGGTTCTTCCGCGACGCAGGTCCTTCCCTGGTCGATGCTGCCGGACGTGGTCGAGTTCGACGAGCTTGCAAACGGGGTGCGCCGGGAAGGCTTCTTCATGGGCATCACGCAGCTCACCTACAAGGCGTCCTCCGCGCTGGTGATCCTGGTTGCAACCGCTCTCATCGGCGCATTCGGCTACATCGAAAACAATCCGACCGGCACGCAACCCGCGTCCGCCCTCATGGCAGTGAGGATCGTTCTCGGGTTGGGAACCGCGGTGTTCTACGTGATTGCAGCGCTCTTTGCCCGGTTCCTGCCGCTCACGCGCGAGCGATTCGAGGAAACGAAGCGCTTGATCGAAGAACGGAAGGCGAAAGGCGCCTGAGAACGGCGCATTCTCGGGCTGGTGACCATGCTAGAGGATGCTCCCCAGGGAATACCCGGCCTTCACCGCTTCCAGGATTCTTCCGACCTGGAACGCGTTTCCGATGCGGTGAATGCCGGGGGCGACGCCGCCCTGGGCGCAGGCTTCAGCAAGCGAAGAGTCGGGGGCAAGGCCGGTCGCCACGACGACGATGTCCGCCTCCAGCCGCTGCTCTTCCCGCTGCTCGCGGATCTTCCGGCGCATCGGGTTGGGGACATTCTCCGGCAAAAGCGGCGTCCACGTGCACCAGGGATCAGGCACGGTCGGCGAGACATTGCGCTCGATGACCACCTCCGGGAGACCGATCCGGATGACCTTCGTGCAATTGAGCAATCGCACCTTCGCCTTTTCCAGCACGTGCAGGAGATGTCCCCGGTTGGCGGTGCAGACGCCTTTCATGAATGCCGGCAGCATCTCGACAACGGTCACCTGCCTGCCCAGCTCCACGGCACAGTAATGCGCGCACTCGCATCCCGTTGCGCCCCCGCCAATGATGAGCACCCTTTCCGCCGCGGCGCCCAGGGCAGGGTTCTCCAGGAAATCTGTCGCTGAAACGACGCCGGGCGATGCCGCGCCTTCGACCGGCAAGGTCGATTGGCGTGCCCCCGTGCATAGCACCACTTCGTCGAAGCGGCCCTGCCGCAAGGTTTCGATGTCCGGCTCCGTGCGCACGAGCAGGTGGAGAGAGCCCTCCTGTTCGGCCATTTTGACGCGATGCTCGAGATGCTCAAGATAGTTCAACACCTCGAACTTTATGCGCGGCCGCGATCCGGCGACGAGCATGCCCCCGATTCGTTCACGCTTCTCGAACAGCGTGACGGAGTGGCCGCGTCGCGCCGCCGTGAGCGCGCACTGGATGCCCGCAGGTCCCGCCCCCACCACGGCGACCCGGCGCGGGACACGGGCGCGGCCCGGATCCTCCGGGAGCGTGTCTTCGAATCCTGTCCGCGGATTGACGGCGCACTGGATGTGGCCGCCTTCGACGATCTCGTTCAGGCATCCTTCCTGGTCGCCGATGCAGGGCGTGATGTCGATCTGCCGGCCGGTGCGTGCCTTGTCGGGCCACTGCGGATCGGCAAGCAGCGGCCGTGAAAGCATCACCATGTCGCACAGCCCGTCGCGGAGCGCGCGCTCGGCAACATCGGGGCAGCCCAGCTTGCCGACCGCGACGACGGGGATCGGCAGGCCGGCGTTCGACACGATCCGCCGCTCTGCCAGGTGCTCCTTGACCGCCTGGGCGATGGGCAGGAAGCAACCTGACGGCGCCGACAGGGGCGGGTGCGGCAGCCACCAGTTGTCGTACCCGCCGAGGTCGACATCGAACATGTCCACGCCCGCCTGCACGAGGCGCTCGATATACTGCAATGTCATCGCGGCTGTCCGTTCGCGTTTGAACTTCCGAAGCGTCTTCACGCTGTCCATGCGCTCGCCGTAGGTTTCGGCAAGAGCGAGCGAGAGGTCGATGCGGTACATCAGGGGGTAGTCCGCGCCGACCCGCGCGCGGATTTCTTTCACGAGCTCCACGCCGAATGCCTGCCAGTCCGCGAACCTGCCCCATCGTCTCCTGTTGTATGCGGGGTTGGTCATCTGCTCGAGGAGGTACCCTTCGTGCCCGTGCAGGTACACCCCGTCGATGCCCAGCGACTTTGCATTCGCCGCGGCCTGACCGGCCGCGTGCAGGAGGAGGCGACACTGCCGGTCCGTCACAGGTCGACACGGGATCTGGGGGATGTAGTAGTTGGGGTTCCACGAGGCCGACACCGGCAGCGCATGCTTGGAAAGCAGGCACTCGGGAGACCCGACCCTTCCCAATCCCGCGGTGAGCTGGATGAAAAAATGCGCGCCGTATGCATGCACCGCCGCGGCGATGTCGCGCCACCCGCTGAAGAGGCTGCGGGGACCATTGATCCGGGGCAGGTAGCTTCGGGTTTCCCGCTCGGTCACCGTCGGGTCGACGCGATGATCGACCGGAATGAGACCGGACGTGAGAAGTCCCGCGCCGCCGCGGGCCCGTTCGGCGAAGTACGCGATCATTTTCTGCGACGGTCGGCCCGTTTCTTCCGCCATGCCGAGATTGCCCATGGGACCCATCACAATGCGATTCTTGATCGACAGGCGATTGACGCGGATGGGAGAAAAGAGGGTCGTATAGGGAAACAGATCGCCCGTCGGGCGGCTCGTTTTGACGGCATCCCGGCCGCGCGGCCAGTCGTCGATATGGGCAAGAACGTTACGAATGAGAGCGGCGTTATCTACGGGCATGCCCGGTATCGTAATGCCTGGCGTGCGGACGTTCAAGCGAAGGTTCGCTGATCCTGTCGCTTGATGGGGAACGAATCGGTACGTTTGAGCGCCTGGTGCTCTCTGGCGTAACGGTGCGCGCGGCCGCCGCGGCCGCGCGCCGCACGATCATTTTCCGTTCGCCGCCACCGCCGCAAGCTTTATCTCGTCATATGCCTGGTTGAGAAGTGCCTTTGCCTTTGTGGCGTAGCCGTCCATGTCGAACTCGTTCGCCGACTGCGCCGCCGTCACCTTGTTGATCGCCCTCTGGATAAACTCCTGCGCGGAGAGTCCAGAGAATAGCCATTTCCCGGTGGGCACGCGCCTGAGAAAAAAAAGGGATATTCATGGGCCTTTTGGTGCGTTGCCGCACAGAGCAGGGTCGGACGCGATGCTACCCTCTTCACAGAGCTTCCTAAGTACAGAGAAAAAGTGGCGCGCGAATGACGCCGCTGGGCATACGTTTCCGCTCAGCGGCGCCGTCGCCAGGCCGGGTCCACAGAATCCGTGACACGACTTCTGTCGGGATATGAGGACCTCTCGCAGACCCATCTCGACAAGAAATGCTTTTTTCAAGGAGGAAGGAATCGGTGGGTGGCATGAGAAATCGCTGGTGCACTGCCCTTTTTTTCTTCCTGCTTGCGTTCGTTTCGGCTTCTGGCGATGCCCAGTCCACCGGCAGCGTTGTGGCGGGAACGCCGACCATCGCCGAGGTCCCCTCACCGCTCTCGCTGGAAGTGGAGCCTTCTTTTCAACTTCCGCTCGGTGACAGCTCGCGTTTGTTCTCCTATGGCGGGGGGATGCAACTGGACATGCATTATCGCATTCCCGGATCGCTGTTCTATCTCCTGGGAGGGCTCCAGTACGCCTATGCTTCCACCCTCGCGGCGGAGAGCGTTTCCTTCGCAACCGCGCGCGTGGGCGCCGGCGTACAGATTCCCCTGACCAGAAAGATTTCTCTTCTCGGCTACGCAGTGGGCGGCTACTATTTCGGCACCTTCAACGATTTCTCGGTTACCGCAAGCGATCCGTATGCCGCGGGTGGCATCGGCTTCATGTTCGCGCTGGGTTCGGGCCTCAGTATCAACGTGGGTGGCCAATATGAATACTACTTCGGGGGGTATCAGGGTCTGAGCGCCGGAGCCGGCATCGGAATCGCTCTGGGCAATCTTGGCGGCAGCATCGGCATCCCGGCGGTCCATATACGGCCGGCCTTCCCGGTTTTCTACAAGTACTATGACGACCATCCCATCGGCAGCATGGAGCTGCAGAGCAGTCTCAAGGTCCCCGCAACGAATATCCGCGTGCAGGTCTTCATCAAGGAGTTCATGGACGCGCCGAAGCTCGTCGACGTGCCGGGAATCCTTGCGCCCGGTTCCTGCAGGACGGTCGATCTCTATGCCCTGTTTACGGACAAGGTTCTCAACACGACTGAAGGCACGAAGGTCGCCGCCGAAATCCTGGTGACCTATTCCGTTGACGGCGCGATCTACCAGGACAGGAAAATCGAGACGCTCACCCTGACCGGTCGCAACGCGATAACATGGGACGACAATCGCAAGGCTGCCGCATATGTGACCGCAAAGGATCCGGGAGTTCTGAAATTCGCGCGGGGTGTCACGAGCTACGTCGAAGGAAAAGAAAACCGCTCGATCAGCACCAACCTGCAGGCAGCGATCGCCTTGCAAGCTGCGTTGGACATCTATGGGCTGAACTATTCCACCAATCAGCGAAAGCCGTATTCAGAAGTGTCGAATGAGAAGGACGTCATCGATTTCGTCCAGTTCCCGCGTGAGACCTTTCAGTATCGCGCCGGTGATTGCAGCGACATATCGATCCTGTATGGTGCCCTTTTCCAAGCCGTCGGAATCGACGCGGCCTTCATCACAATTCCGGGTCACATCTTCATTGCCTTTGACAGCGGCCTGACTCCCGAAGAGGCCCCCCAGGAGCTGATTCCGGAAGGCCAGTTCATCGCCTACCAGGGGAAGGCGTGGATTCCTTTCGAGGTGACGTCGATTCACGACGGGTTTCGGAAGGCGTGGGAGCTCGGCGCAAAGGAGTGGAACGAGAATGTCCGCCAGGGACTCGAGGGATTCTATCCCATCAAGGAAGCCTGGGCCCTCTACCCGCCTGTAGGTCTGCCGGGCGCTGAGACCGTCGTTTCAGTCCCTGATTCGGGAAAAGTTCTTGCCGCCTATCTGCGAGACGTGCAGCAACATATCGACGCGGGGATCTGGCCACAGGTGGCAAAGCTGAAAGCGCAGATCCAGGGCACCGGGAGCCTCGTGGCAAAGAACAACCTCGGGGTCCTCTATGCGAAGTTCGGGCAGATGGAAAAGGCGGAGCAGCAATTCAGGGAGATCGTGGCGGGCAAGGCGGATATCGCCGCCATTCTCAACCT
>PMDT01000372.1 GCA_003154555.1 Spirochaetaceae bacterium | reverse complement strand
TGATGATGAACT
This sequence comes from Spirochaetaceae bacterium, assembly GCA_003154555.1. Taxonomy (GTDB): domain Bacteria; phylum Spirochaetota; class Spirochaetia; order SZUA-6; family Fen-1364; genus Fen-1364. The sequence continues at coordinate 6,866 of PMDT01000372.1, read as the reverse complement.
CGCGCTTCTCCGTCCTGGGGAACTCGATCAGGCCGCCCGGGCGCCCCGCCGAGTCGACGGGCCTCATTGTCTTGTCGAAGGAGAGGACGTGCTGTACCGCTTCTTTCAGCTGCTTCAACGAGACCGGGCTGCGCGGGATGCTGTTCTTCATGGAGCGCCTGCCGGCGCGTGCGTCTCTTTCATAGGGGCGCCCCGATTATCTTGACAGCGGGGACGCGTGTCAACGCGCGGGCGGCGGCGGGGAAGCCCCCGGCAGGGTGTGGATTGCCCGCGCGTGGTAGAATAGCCTCGAGACAAGGAGCACCCGATGCTGGCTTTCCTGGATCCGATCAGGGAACGAATCGCAGCGACGCTCGTACGATTCTTCGAGGAGAAGAAGGGCTGGCTCGCGCGCGTCAACGCCCTGGGTCCCGACGTCGGGCAACGCCTCCTGGAGTTCTCCCTGCAGGGGAAAATGATCCGCGGCTGCCTCGTGCAGGTCGGCCACTCACTCGCCTGCGGTGGCGCCGGCGACCGGGAGGAGCCGGACGCCGTGCTGCCGGCCGCCGCCGCGATGGAGCTCTTCCAGTCCGGGCTCCTCATCCACGACGACATCATGGACCATGATGCGCTGCGCCGGGGCAAGCCGTCGATATTCCGGCAATACGCGGATGCCGCGGCGCGGGACCGCTCCGCCGATCCGCCGCGCACCGGCGAGGCGCTGGGGATCTGCGCCGGCGACATCTCTTACTTCCTCGCCTTCGAGCTGCTGACGCGCATGGCAGCCGGGCCCGCCGTGCTCCGCGACGTTCTTGCACTCTGCGCGCGGGAGCTCTCGGCCGTCGGCATCGCGCAGATGCAGGACGTCTCCTGGGGCGGCGCGGCCCAGGGCCGCACNNGCGCCGACGGACGTCTGCGGGGCCCTGGAAAGGCTCGGTGAATGCTTCGGCATCCTCTTCCAGATCCATGACGACGAGCTGGGCCTCTTCGGCACCGAAGAGGAGCTGGGGAAGCCCGTGGGGTCGGACGTGCGGGAAGGGAAAAAGACGCTCTTCCACGCGCGGCTCATGGCCGGGGCGTCTCCGAACGAAAGGCGACGCCTGGCGGGCATATTCGGAAACCCGGCGTGCACGCCGGACGACCTGGAATACGTCCGCGCGCGCGCCCGTCCGGTACGGATCGGCCTCAAGCCCCTCGTTGCGGAGCTTTCGGCGCGCGCCCGTTCGATGATAGAGAATCTGTCGGCAAAGAAGGAGGACAGGCAGGCGCTCATCGAGCTTCTGGACTTCACGACTGCGCGCAGGCAATGATTGCCGCATGAACGCAGCAATTCTCAGTACGGTGACTGAATGATGCAGTTCTCATTTTGTCCGATGATTAACGGCCGTTTTCAAAGTATGCATACCTGTTTCATACCTCAGGAAGGTCAAAAATGAGAACTGCTGGCATGAAGGAAAGGAAGGCGCTTCCCCCGGGGTTCCGCCGTCACGAGCTGGAGCAGCGGCGCGCCGATCTTCACAGCGCCTTCCCCATCGAACAGGACGGGTGGGACGCCCTCTCGGGTCTTCCGCTCCAGCGGGAGCTTTCCGACGTGATGGTGGAGTCGGCCATCGGCTGCACGCCCGTGCCGTTGGGGGTCGCCACCGGGTTTCTCATTGATGGCGTCGACGTGACGATCCCGCTCGCGGTGGAAGAACCTTCCATCATCGCCGCGGCGACATTCGCCGCGCGGCTCACGCGGAGGGACGGGGGATTCACCACCTGGGCGTCCGCGCCCCTGATGACGGCGCAGGTCTTCCTGGAACAGGTCTCCACGGAAGGCCTTGCAAAGCTGCACGACTTTGGCCCACAGGTCGAGGCAGCCCTCTCCCGCACGCTTTCGACCCTCGCCGAGCGCGGGGGAGGGTTCCGGCGTTTCGAGGTCTCGCGCCTCCCGGAGACCGGCAGCGTGCGCGCAGATATCATCATCGACGTGAGGGACGCCATGGGAGCCAACCGGCTCAATACGGCAGCGGAGCTCGTGCGGCCCCTGCTGGAAGAGGCCAGCGGCGGGCGCGCCGTAATGGCGATCCTCAGCAACGAGGCGCGCGACAGGCTCGCCGGCGCGCGGTTCAGCATCCCCGTGGAGCGGCTGGCCGTCGGGCTTTCCCCGGGTGCAGATCCGGCAGAGACGGCCCGCCGCATCGCCGTCGCCGCGGCCATCGCGCAGGAGGATACCGCCCGCGCCGTCACGCACAACAAGGGGATCATGAACGGCATCGCCGGGCTTGCCCTGGCGACGATGAACGACACCCGCGCGATCGAGGCCGCGGCGCATGCGTGGGCGGCCCGGTCCGGTCGCTACCGCAGTCTCAGCACGTTCACCGCCGATGCCGGCGTCCTGCGGGGGAGCCTCGAGCTGCCCCTCCCCTTTGCCACGGTCGGCGGTGCGGTGGACTTCCACCCCGCAAGCCGCGCAAGCCTCGCGATCCTCGGCAACCCCGATGCTCCCCGGCTCGCGCGCATTGCCGCGGCGCTGGGGCTCGCGCAGAATCTCGCGGCCCTTCGCGCGCTGGTGACCGAAGGCATCCAGCAGGGACATATGCGCTACCACGCCGCGCGTCTTGCCTGGCGCGCCGGCGCGCGCGGACCCGAGGTGCGGATGGTGGCGGAGGCGCTGGCAAAGGAGGAGCGCAGCGATATCGCCGCGGCGGGGCGCGCCCTTGCGGCGCTGCGAGAGCGTGGGTCGTGACCGAAGAATCCATCTGCCGCGCCGGGCCCAGCCTCGCTCTCATCAAGTACTGGGGCAAGTCCCTCAAGGGCGACAATCTGCCGGCAACGCCCAGCCTCGCGGTGACCCTGGGCGGCGTGCACACAGAGACGCACGTCATGCAGGCCGAGCACGACAGCATGAGCGTCAACGGCACGCGGCAGGATCCCGCGCGCTACGGAAGCTTCTTCGATGCGCTGCGCAGGACCCTGGGCGTGACGGCCCACTTCGAGGCGCACAGCACGAACACATTCCCCACCTCGGCCGGCCTCGCCAGCTCCTCCTCGGGCTTCGCCGCCCTTGCCGGCGCATGCGCGCGCGCGGCCGGGTGCGACGCCTCCCTTTCCGACCTCTCCTCCATCGCGCGCGCGGGCTCCGCGTCGGCTTCCCGCGCAGTGTTCGGCGGTTTCAGCCTGCTTCCCGCGGGAGGGCGCCGGGCGCGCCAGGTCTTCGGGCCCGAGCACTGGCCGGACCTGCGCGTCGTCGTGGCGCTCGCCGCGCGCGGGCCGAAGCCGGTGTCGTCGCGGCGCGCCATGGAGGAGACCCGGGCCGGCTCGCCCTACTATTTCTCCTGGGTCAAGGAATCCACCGCGCTTCTCCCCGATGCGATGCGGGCCGTGGAGAACAGGGACCTGGAGCTCCTGGGGGTCACCGCGAGGAGAAGCTACAGCCTCATGCACGGCGCAATACTCGGCGCCGACCCGCCCCTTCTCTACTGGCTGCCGGGGACAGTAGCCGCGATCCACGCGTGCGCCGCGCTTCGCGCGGAGGGCATCGGGGCGTGGGAAACCATCGACGCCGGGCCGCAGGTGAAGATCCTCTGCCTGGAGAAGGACCGCGACGCGGTGGCGGCGCGTATCACGTCGCTGGGCTTCGGCCTTCAGACGCTGATGTGCTTTGTCGGCCCGGGCCTGCAGTACGGGCCTGTCCAGGGCTAGGCGTGCGCCTCTCCGTTCCCGGCACCATCCTGCTGCTCGGCGAATACGCGGTGCTCGAAGAAGGCGGCCGAGGCCTTGCGATGGCGGTGGACCGGCGGGTGCGGATGGACGTCGAGCCCTTCGAATCACTCGAGATACGCGGCGCATGGCAGGGAAAGGCCGTCTCCTGGCGGCGCGGCAGCAGCGACAGCCCTCTTTTTGCCGCAACCGTGGACGTCGTGGAAGGCTGGCTCAAGGTATCGGGCCGGGATCCCGATGCGCTGCGATGTCGCATCGCCATCGATTCCTCAGCCTTCTTCTCCCCGGAGGGCCGCAAAACGGGGCTCGGATCCAGCGCAGCGATAGCGGCCGGACTCGTCTGTGCGCTGCTCCATGCGGCCGGCGTGCCTGCAGACCAGGGTGATGCCGCCGCCCCCGGCCTTGCCGTGCGCGCGCACCGGCAGGCGCAGGGCGGACGGGGAAGCGGGTATGATGCGCTCTGCTCCTTTCACGGTGGCGCCGGCCTTTTCACGGGAGGCGCGCAGCCGACCTGGGAGCCATGCGAGATCCCCGGCCATCCTGATGTGTTCCTTTTTCCGGGTCCCGCCCCCGTTTCCACGCCCGATGCCGTCGGTCGCTACCAGGCGTGGAAAGCCCTGAACCCCCGGCAGGCGCGCGAGTTTCTTTCAGCGTCGAACAGGGCGGTGGAAGACTTCCTCCATGCCGGCTCACCGCGGGAATCGGTGCGCGCATTTTCCGCGTGCCGGAAGATCGGCATCGAGCTGGGTGACACTGTCGGCGTCCCGGCCTGGCTCCCGCCGCCCGGGTCACTCGCTGCCGACCTGTGCAAGGCCGTCGGTGCCGGCAATGAGCTTGGCGCCTGCCTGCTCGCAGCCGGTGCGGCAACGCCCCCGGGAACGGTATTCCACCGGGTGCGTCAGGATCGGGGTATTTCGTGGGAGGCATAGGAGAGGCATTCGGAAAGCTGCTGCTTTTCGGTGAGCACGCCGCGGTGCACGGCTACCCTGCCGTGGGAGTCTCGTTGCCGGAAAGCACCGTCGCGCGCGTGGACGGACCCCGGATGCCGGAGTGGAACCTGGAGGCGCTCTCCGCGCCGGACCGTGAAACGGTGGAGGCCATCCTTCTGCAGATGGAAGGGCTCATCCCCGGCCTCGCCGCCCGCGGCCGCTGTTCCGTCAGAATCGAATCTGGTGTGGCACGGAGCGCGGGTTTCGGCAGCTCGGCCGCGCTGTGCGGAGCGCTGGCCAGGGCCCTTCTCTCACACGCGGGCGGCGCCGCGCCGGCGCAGCCGCAGGAAGCCTGGCAGATCGCGCATTCAGCGGAAGGCATCTTTCACGGGACACCCTCGGGTGTCGACACCGGTCTTGCCCTCCTGGGAGGCACGTGCGTCTTTCAGCCCGACCCGCCCGGCCTTCCGGCGTGGTCCCGCATCGTGCATCCACGGCTGTGGCTCGTGGTGGGTGCACTGCCTCGCGATGCCAGCTGCGGCGAGCTCGTGGGCGCCGTGTCGAGGCGGATTGCATCCGGCGACGCCCTGGCAGTCGCCTGCATGAATGCGCTGGGGGGCTATGCCGAACAGGCTGCAGGCGCCCTGCGGGACGCATCCGGGGAAATGGCCGCGACGATCGGCCGGCTCGCGGGAGATGCTCACGCCGCCCTCCGAAGGCTCGGCCTCAGCACGCCGGCACTGGAACAGGTGCTGGAGACAGGAAAAGCGGCCGGCGCGATGGGCGGCAAGGTGAGCGGGGCAGGAGCGGGAGGCGCATTCTTCCTGGTGGCGGGAGACGCCGGGTCCGCCGGCGCAATCGCGGCGCGCGTGCAGAAGGAATGCGGGCAGATCGGTCTTATTTCTCCCGCGCGTACTTTGCCGCTGGGGGGCGCGGCGTAGCAGAGCCTTCCGCTTCCGCAATGCTCTGCGCAATCGCCTGGAGACCGGGCTCCAGCCAGACAGTGCCCCGACGCAGGTCGGCAATGGTCCGGGAGCCGGTGAGGATCATCACCTTCCGGAGCGTCCTCTCCATGCGGCGGAAGAGCTCCACCACGGCAGCCGACCCGCCGCCGACCACTGCACGGATCACGGGAAGAGCGAATCCCGCGAGCTCCGCGCCCAGCGCGAGCGACTTCGCGGCGTCCATGCCCGTGTGAATTCCACCCGATGCAAGGAGCCGCTCCTGCCCGCCGCGGAACGCCGCAAGGAGCGCGGCGGTCGGCATGCCCCAGTCGCGGAACTCTTCCGCGTCGGCACGTTCCTCTTCCGGGAGTCGGTAGGATTCGACCGAGATCCAGTTGGTTCCGCCGGCGCCCGCGATATCCACATATGCCGCCCCGGCGGCCCGCAGCTCCCGGGCCCGGCGCGGGAGGATGCCGAATCCCGTCTCCTTCACGATCACCGGCAGCCGGCACCGCGCGCAGAGGCGCGCAATCGCATCCAGGAGCCCGCGGAAATCCCGATCTCCCTCCGGCTGGAAGAGCTCCTGGCCGGGATTCAAATGCACGACGAGGGCATGCGCGCGGAGGCGCTCGACGATCGTGAGCAGGGCGTCAATGTCCGTATCCCGGACCTGGACGGCGCTGAGATTCGCCAGGACGGGCACATCGGGTGCAAACGGCTTGACGTCGAAATCCTTGAAGAGCGCGGGGTTTTCCAGGAGCACGCGAAAGGAGCCCAGACCCACCGCGATGCCCAGGGTCTGCGCCGCGGCGGCGAGCTCCCGATTGGCACGGAAACCGCCTTCCGACCCGCCGGTCATGCAGGAGATGAAGAAGGGGAGCGCCACGCGCGTCCCGCAGAATGTGACGCGGGTATCAAGCTCTTCCTCCGCGATGTCCGGCAGGGCATCGTGGAGGAATCTCACGCCGTCGAATCCCGGCCCGACCCCCTCAACCCGGAACCGCGACGGATCCGTGCAGATCGTCAGATGCTTCTCTTTCCTCTCCCCGGTCCCCGACCTCCGCGCCCTTCCTGTGTTCGTACTCACGATAGCCGTCCTTGCGTATGCCGGAAAGCATGAAGGCCCCCGGCGGCACGATTGCGTTTTCCATGAGCCGCGCCTGCAGCTCGGGCTGGACCGGCCCGGCCGTCCAGGCCTCGTACTCCTCGAAGCTCGCGCGGCGCGACGCGGTGAAAATGGAGTCCAGGTTCCAGCGCGCGATCACCTCCGGCGCCCCGGCGGCCACCCGCGCCTTGAGAACGATCATGG
>PMDT01000047.1 GCA_003154555.1 Spirochaetaceae bacterium | reverse complement strand
GCCCCTGGGCGGCGGCCTCTTCGTATCCCGAGGTGCCATTGGTCTGCCCTGCAATGAAGAGCCCCGCGATGCGTTTCGTCATGAGGCTGGGAAGAAGCTGGGTCGGCTGGAGATAGTCGTATTCCACGGCGTACCCCGGCCGCATGATCTGGAGTCTCTCCAGTCCGGGCAGCGTGCGCAGGAACGCCTCCTGCACGTCTTCGGGAAGGGAGGAGGAGACACCGTTGAGATAAACCTCGTCCGTCGCAAGTCCCTCCGGCTCCACGAAGACCTGGTGACGGATCCGATCGGGAAAGCGCACGACCTTGTCTTCAATGGACGGGCAATAACGCGGCCCGCGTCCGACGATTTTTCCTCCATAGAGAGGGGAGCGATGGATGTTGTCTCGAATGATCCGGTGGGTCTCTTCGTTGGTGTAGGTGATCCAGCAGGGAACCGCGGGTCGTTCGACGACCGTCGTGCCGAAGGAGAAGGGCATTGCGCGGGCGTCCGGCTCCTGGCGTTCCATGCGGCTCTTGTCGAGCGACGCTCCCAGGCCGCGCGCCGGCGTGCCGGTCTTGAGCCTGCCGACCTCGAAGCCCCGCGCGCGGAGATTGCGGCCCAGTCCCGTTGCCGCGGGCTCTCCCAGCCTCCCCCCCGGCGCGCTCCACTCCCCGATGAAAAGCTTTCCTTCCATGAAAGTGCCCGTCGTGAGCACCACGGCCGGCGCGCGGATCTTTCTGCCGCGCTCGGTCGTCACGCCGGCGATGCGCGTCCCCGTGTCGTCCAGGAGCAGGTCCACCACCGTGTCCTGGAAGAGACTCAGGCCGCGCTGCTGCTCGAGGGTCAGCTTTGCGAGCGACGCATACGCCTGCTTGTCCGCCTGGGCGCGCGGGGCCTGGACGGCCGGGCCACGGCTCGCATTGAGCAGGCGGAACTGGATCATGGTGGCGTCGATGAGCCGCGCCATCTGGCCGCCCAGCGCGTCGATCTCGCGGACAAGATTTCCCTTGGCGATGCCGCCGATTGCCGGGTTGCACGACATGCGGCCGATTGTGTCGAGGCTCTGCGTGACAAGGAGCGTCGCGCAGCCCAGGCGTGCCAGCGCAAGGGCAGCCTCGATGCCGGCGTGCCCCGCGCCGATCACGATCGCATCGTATTCTCTGCCTTCCGCGGCGGGTCGGCCCATTCTATTTGCCCACGCAGAAACGCGAGAACATGCGCTCGAGTATCTCCGCGCTCGTCACCGCGCCGGTGATCTCACCCAGCGCATCGAGTGCGTCTGCCACGTCGACCGCCAGGAGGTCCGGCGTGACGCCGGCCTGCCGCGCCTCCCCGAAGCGCCGCAGCGCGGAGAGCGCCCGCAGCAGGAGGTCCCGCTGGCGCTCGGAATCGATCAGCGGCTCTGCGGCGTCCCGCGGCGCTCCCCCGAGCGCGGCCTCGGCGACGGCATGCTCGATGCGCTCCACGCCGGATCCCGTGGCGGCCGAAACCGGCACGAACCCGGCGGGCGCGGGCAGCGCGGCAGGCAGATCCGTCTTGTTCCACGCGCGCAGGAGCGGTGCAGGGCCGTGCCAGCCGTCGATCACGGTCCTGTCGTACGCGCCCAGGCCCTTGCTTCCATCAACGACATAGACGACCGCGTCGGCTGAATCCATGACCTGGCGCGTGCGGCGCATGGCCTCCTCTTCCAGAAGATCCGCCGATGCACGGAGGCCCGCCGTATCGATCAGCCGCACGGGGATTCCCTCGATGCTCGCGGTGCCTTCCAGCCAGTCGCGCGTCGTGCCGTGGATTTCCGACACGATGGCGCGGTCCTGGCGCAAAAGCGCATTGAAGAGGCTGGACTTGCCGGCATTCGTCCCCCCCGTGATCGCGACACTCATGCCCTCCTGGTAGAGCCTGCCCTGTCGGTATGTCCCCGCAAGGCCTTCAAGAACTGACAGGGCCAGCCGCAGCGGCTCGTCGATGCTGTCATCGGCGATGCCGTCCTCGGGGTAGTCGATGGCGGCTTCCAGCGACGCGCGCAGGTCGATCAGGGCATCGCGCGCGGAGCGCACGCGGGCCTCGACGGCGCCGCTCAGCCTCTGCAGCGCGAGGCCGCGCGCCCTGTCCGTGCGTGCGCGCACGATCTCGTTCACCGCCTCCGCGCGCGTGAGGTCCATCCTGCCGTTGAGAAATGCGCGTTGCGTGAACTCACCCGGACCCGCGGGGCGGAATCCGGCGCGCGTGAGGAGGGACAAGAGACGCGTGATGACCGGGAGGCTGCCATGGCAGAATATCTCCGCCGACTCTTCCCCCGTGTAGCTGCGCGGCGCGCGATACACGGCGAGCAGCACTTCGTCGACGTCTTCCGGGCCGTCGTGGAACGTGCAGAGGTGGATGGTGTGCCCCTGCATGTCGGCGACCGCGGCGCCTCGCACGATGCCGGCAAGCAGGCCCAGCACGCCCGTGCCCGAGACGCGGATCACGGCAAGCGCGCTGGAGGCGGCGGGTGTGGCAAGCGCCGCAATGGGATCGTCGGGGGACTGGATCACGACGCACAAGGATAGCGGGCAGCGACCGGCTGTTCAAGTTGACCGCCGCGCAGCGCGCCGCTACAGTCGCTGCATGAATGTCGCCTGGTATGTCCCCATCGGTTTCCTCGTCGGAACGTATGGCACGATCATCGGGGCAGGCGGCGGCTTCATCATCGTGCCGCTTCTCGTCTTTCTCTTCCCGGCGGACGGCCCGTCCATGATCACCGCTGCATCACTTGCCGTGATATTCGTCAACGCCACTTCCGGCACGATCGCCTATGCCGTGCAGAAGCGGATCAGCTACAAGACCGGCATCCTTTTCGCGGCAGCGACGATTCCGGGCGCGCTCCTCGGTTCATGGCTCACGCATTTCATCCCGCGCCGGCTCTTCGGCGTGCTCTTCGGAGGGCTGCTCGTGCTCGTGGCGACATTCCTCGCCATCAGCCGGGGAATCCGCGGACGCGCATCCCGTTCGGCGCCGGTCCAGGCGGCAGCCAGGCCCGGGCGTGTCATCGACACCGTGGTGGACAGGGAGGGGCATTCCTACGCGCTGTCCTACAATGTCGGGGCGGGCATCGCCCTGAGCCTCCTGATCGGATGTTTCTCCAGCCTCGTGGGCATCGGGGGCGGACTCATCCATGTGCCCGTTCTCACGTACCTCTTCGGTTTTCCCCTGCACGTCGCCACCGCCACATCGCATTTCATCCTCATCTTCACCTCGCTCGCCGGCGTGGTGGAGCACATCCTCGACCATACATGGCCGACCCATCTCGCGCGGGACGCGTGTCTTGCCGCCGGTGTCGTCGGTGGCGCACAGCTCGGCGCCTTCCTTTCGCGAAAGATCAGCGCGCCGTGGATCGTGCTCGGGCTGGCCCTGGCCCTGGGCGTGGTCGGTGTGCGCCTCGTGCTGACGGCGNNACGACCCTGAAACAGACCGAGAAGGCCGTTGCCGCCGCGCAGGAGGATGCCAATCTCTGGACCCGGCGGGTGACGCTGGCGCGCAGCAAAGGCGATGAAGGCCTCGCCGCACAGGCGCAGGCCCGGCTCTCCGATGCAACGGCAAAGCAGGCGCAACTGGAGACAGAGCTTTCAGACCTGCGGGCGAAGGTGACCGTGCTGAAGGAAAAGCTCACGCGCATCCGCATGACGGGCGTGAAGCTGATCGACGCGGACCTGCTGCTCGCCCGGCTCCAGATGGTCGTCGGAGAGAAGGACAAACTCGGCGACGCGATGAAAAAAGAAGAGGCGAATGCCGCCCTGGACGCCCTGAAGAAAAAGATGCAATAGGCACGGTGCGGAAAAATCCCGGTGCCTGAGCTTACCGTCAACGAGGATCTGCTGCAGCTCTATCAACGGACAGGCGTCCCTGCCTCCCGCATCTACGAGCCGGACACCCTCTGCGCGGTGCTGGGTGCCGCCGGCAGACCCGAGCAGGATCTCCTCCTGGACGCGCTTGCCGCGGACAACGTGCCCTGGATGCGAAGGCGTGGGGGCGGGGGCACGGTCGTCCTGGGGCCGGGGCAGGCCGTGATAGCCGCGGTGACGGAGGTCTCCTCCCCCTTCCGCAACAAGGAATATGCGGCGGCGATCAACGGCTGGATCGTGGAGGCACTTTCGGGGGTGGGTGTCGAGGGAATCCATCCGGCGGGTATTTCCGACCTCGCCATTCGGGAAAAAAAGATCGTGGGGACGTCGATCTATCGCACGCGGCTCGTGCTGTTCTACCAGGCGAGCCTCCTCGTGGATACCGACATCTCGCTTTTCACCCGCTATCTCTCGATGCCTTCCAAGGTCCCTGACTACCGGCGCGGCAGGACTCACGAGCAGTTCTGCACGACCCTCGCCCGCGAAGGATACTCCGGGGGCGTCCGACAGGTGATCGATGCTTTGCAGGGAGTCATCAGCGCGCGTTTGCCTCATCTAAAATGAGCTGAACCTTTTTCACATCCTCGGGGAAAGGCGCCGTCAGCCTCTTCTTTTTCAGNNCTCAGGCAGTACGCCATGCCCTGGCGAAGAATCTTGAATGGCTCGGTCTTGCGGGTCTTCGCGTCCGCGCGCGTCACGCCGGAGAGTATCGTGCGGGCGGTTTCGACGCTGAACAGGGCGAAGCCGGCGTCACCAAGCAGCGGCGGGTGCGCGAGGCCGGCCGCGATGGCCCTCTGCTCCAGCAGCGACGAGGTGGGAAGCCAGTCGGTCACGATCGTCCGCAGCGCGGCCGGATTCCGCTCGCCAATGAGCTGCAGCCCCTGCGCCACACCCTCGCGCACCCGCCACCGCACGTCGGAAGACGCGGCGATCAGCGCCGCGAGCGCGCCGCGTCTGCGCGGGCGTGGTAACCCGTTTCCGTAGAGTGCGCCGAAAGCCAGGAGCGCGCAGAAGGGGAGAAACTCGCCCGGGGTGTTCACCGGAGCATTCGCCACGCTCGTGCCGGCCATCTCCATGAGAAAGTCCCACTGCCAGTCGTCCAGGTGCATGTCCGCGACTGACGCGGCGAAGGAATGCGCAAGCTCCAGGTTGCCGCGGGGCCCGGGGAGATTGGAGTTCTCCATCAGGAGCTTGCGGATCTCCGTGGCCTGGCCGCGCGATCGGAACAGGATGCCGAATGCCGGAAATGACGTCACGACTTTCTCCTTCCTCGAAGCGGCTTCTCCTCCAGGGTTTCCCAGTACACTTCGCGCCACCATTCCTCGCGGGGGGACTCCAATCGCATGACCGCGAGGGAGCAGGAACTGAAGGAGAGCTCCGGCGTCATGGGCGCGATATGTGAGCGCTGGTCGGGGTCGGCATCCACGCAGCCCAGGCAGAAGCCTTCCGACGCGGGAAACAGGCAGAGCGGCGCCGCGCCCGCCAACTCAAGCGCCCGCGCGCGCAACCCGTCCCAGAGTCCGCCCGTGTCAACGGCGAGAAAGAGCCACTCCTCGACCCAGGCGATTCCCGCCGCGCGCGCGCGCCAGCCGGCCAACACGGAGCGATCCAGGTCGTCCAGAAAGCCTCGCGCCGGCGGGGCGGAGATGAAGGCGACGGGAATCAGCGGCGGGAGCGCAAGCGCCGATGCAAGACCGAGCTCCGAGAAGATCGCCGCCTGCACCTTTCCCAGCTCCGCTTCGACGGATCCGGGCGGAATCAGCGCCACGAGGTGTGCCCCACCCGGCTGCATCCTGCCTCCTGCCATTCGGCGCCGCGGCGCCTGCGTCGAGGGTAGCACGCCAATGCCCGCGCCGCAAATGCCACGGAGTACAAATGCCACGGAGTACCGTGGCCGGCGTGGCCGCGCAAAGTGCGGCCGCGCGCCTTGCCGGCGACGCCGCGGGCCTGCTACTATGCCCGGCATGAAGCGCAAAGTACGGCAGATCGCGGGGCTGCTCGCTGAGCGTCTCTCAAAGGTGGAAGGCGTGCAGGCCGTCCTGCTGGGAGAAGCCGCGGAGATCGAGGTTTTCGATCCGTATTTCACGATCGACCTGGACGTNNTGCGCATCTCCGAGCAGACCTGGGTCTTCCACGAGCCGGGCACAAACCCGCTCTACCGCATCGAGCAGGCGGAGGTCCTCTTCACGCGGGACGGCTGGCTGGAGGAGGCCCGGTCCGCGCTGGCGCATGTGCCGGACCAGTTCTGGTGGCAGACGCGCCTTCGCGCCTTTTCCCTTGCGGAACGCGCCCTTTCCGACCTGGGCGCCGCGGCACACCGCGACGATCAGCTCTTCTTCCTGGTGTCCGCGTCGCGCCTCGTGCGCTGCGTCGCGAGCTTCCTCTTCGCCATCAACCGCCGCTACGAGCCGTCCGACCGGATGCTGGCGGAACGCATCGCGTCTCTTGCCACGCTCCCCGACGGTCTCACGGGGCTGCTGGACAATTTCATGCGACCCATCGGCGAGGTCTCCATGGAGGCCCGGCGGGAGATCGCCGAGCATATCCTGCGCGCCCTCCTGCCCTTCACGGTGGACGAGCCGGCATGAAACACGCCCTCTACGCATTCCTCCTTCTCTGCGTCGTCGCCCTGGCGGCGGGCTGTTCGGGTCGATTCGAGACATTCGCATTCCAGACTGCCGAAGGGGCGCGCATCGATATCTGGCAATCCCCGCGCGTTGCCGCCGACCGCGAGGCGCTTTTCCAGCCCCGCGCGGATCACGCTGCCTCACCGGTCTACCACCTCGCGCGCGCGATAACCGTGGAGACCAACGGCGTGTCCTTCGGCCTCTCCTACACGAGTGACGTCCCGCGGACCACCCTGACCCTGCTTTCCGACAAGAACACGACCCTCGCAACGACAGCGCTTCCGGCCACCGCGGGAAATCCGGTCCGCTACCTGGTGCCGCTGGCGCGGGGGAGCAGGATCTGGGGCTATCGCTTGTCCTCTGACGCGACGCAAGGCACGTTGACGCTCCGCGCCGCGGGCACGGCGCCATCCGTGCACGGCTTCCTCATCGATGAGAACGGCCTCTCCGTGGACGGGAGCGTCGAGGTGCTGTCGGCCGGAACAGATGCAGTGACCGCGCGCCTGACGGAAGCCACGCAAGCCGAGATGGGGCAGGGCACGTGGCTCATCAGCCTGGACGGGGTCGCCCCGGGGGGACGGATCGTCTTCAAGGATGCCGGGGGTGCAACCGCCGCTTTCGATCTGAGCGCCTTCGGCGGCCCGCGGCTGGACTTCGCGCGGGGGAGCATTCCTTTTCTGCCCCGGGACGTCGCGCTCCAGGGCAAGCTCGGCAGCTTCCGCGTATCACACGTGCCGGCCGGCGCGCCGCTTCCCGCGGACCCGGGCACGGTCCTCACGTGGGACAGGTCGGCATGGCGCACGCCCGATTATGAGATTTTCTCCTGGACACGCTTCCCGCAGGTCCTGATTGTCGATTTTTCGACCTACGACGTGCAGGACGCCTTCTTCAAGCGGCTGGCCTTCTTCGTGGAAAAAGCGGGGCACGCCGGGAAGCTCGAATCGGAGGCATCACTTTCCGCGTTCCATGCCTACAACGCCCACGACTATCGGGCGGAAGACCTTGCGCGATTTTTCACGCAGGCCGGAAAGTCCGTGTCCGTGGAAGAGAACACACTTTCGAGGATACTCCTGGACAACGGGGTCATCAAAAAGTCGGACGCCGGCTTTGCGCCGGGGGACGGCTCCGTCCTTTCGATTTCTCGCAGCTCTTCGCCTCTTCTGCGATCGCTGCTCCTCACCCACGAAAGCTTCCATGGGATCTACTTCTCCCTGCCCGGCTTCCGCGATGCAACGGAAAAGGAGTGGACTTCCCTGTCACCGATCGAGCAGGACGTGTGGACCGAATACCTTTCCCACAACAATTATGACACCACGGACCATTACCTTGTCGTGAACGAGTTCCAGAGCTACCTCATGCAGCAGGCGCGGTCAGGCGTCATGGGATTCCAGGACATCACCCTCTCGCGGATGCGTTCCTGGTCCGCGCACGGGGCATCCCTGGCGCGGCAGCTCGCCGCCACGCACCCGACGTCCTTCCTGAGGGCCTTTGACGTGCTGGACGCGGCCGTGCGGGGGGCAGGAGGTCCCCCGGGAGGCCAGTCTTTCGGGGTGCTGGAGGCCGCCCCTTAGACGCCGCGCAGGAGCCGGTTCCACGAAACCCTGCATGCGAAAGCGCGGAAAAGTACCTTTCAGCGGTTTCGCGCGAGATGGTTCGCGCGAATTCGCTCCCCGCGGCAAGATTCTACTTGCCNNGGGGACTATGGAGATTCAACGGCGCTTCACCCGAGCCGGGGAAAGCCCTTATGTCGGTATTTCATTTGAACCGCGAACCTCGGAGATCCGCAATCCCGATGGCACGCCGATATTTCATCAGGACAACGTTGTTGTTCCGACGCACTGGTCGCAGATCGCGACCGACATCCTCGCGCAGAAGTACTTCCGCAAGCGCGGTGTGCCCACCCCGGCGCCGGCATCGGTCCCCGTCGGGGCCGCTGTCGGCCCAGCGGGTGCAGGCCCAGCGGGCGCCCCGTCTGCGGCAGGCACCAATGGCGCCGCCGCCACGGAGACCTCGACGCACGGAGAGACGGACGCGCGGCAGGTCTTCCACCGGCTGGCCCATACGTGGACCGATTGGGGCAAGCGCTACAAGTACTTCACGACGGAGGAGGACGCGCAGGCCTTCTACGACGAGATGTGCTACATCCTTGCGCGGCAGATGGGCGCACCCAACTCGCCGCAGTGGTTCAACA
>PMDT01000152.1 GCA_003154555.1 Spirochaetaceae bacterium | reverse complement strand
CCTGGCGCGGTACTCCGCGCGAAGGGCGGCAGCCGTTGGAGGCCCGTAGGGCCGAAACGGCGGGAGCCCATCGCCAGAGATGCCTAGCGCGGTACTCCGCGCGAAAGGCGGCAGCCGTTGGAGGCCCATTGCCGCCGACGTCAGCGGCGTGTATCATTTCCGGTAAGGAGCAGCGATGTCTCTGCGGGAAGACTACGATTTTGACGGTCTGGTGAACGACTCGGAACGACTTGTTCTCGAAGAGCTGGAATCACAGATTCGGGCGGCGACGGACCTCTGCACCTGCCAGGACTGCGTGCTCGACATGGCTGCATATGCACTGAACAACACGCGCCCGGCCTATCGAGTCTCCCTGATGGGCAGCGTCTATGCCAGGACGTCTACCGCGACCGAGCCGCTGCAGGATGTGAAGCGGGCCGTTCATGATGCCATTCTCCGTGTGAAGGCCAATCCTTCGCACGACTGAAGTCCCCGCTTACTGCATCTGGATGCGGAGCCTGTAGTCTTCCTTCGCGGCAACGGGCGCCCCGTTTGCAATGACCTGCACGTTCATGTCGCCGCCCGTGGATGCGGCGTAGCGGCCGTCGCTCATAATGACGCACCACTCACCGTCCTGGAAAAGTCCCACCCGTGCGAGCCAGGCGCCCGTGGCGCCGTCCGCCACGGTGACGGTGGAATCCTTGTTCAGGGAGAAAAGCAGGTGATCGCGCGCCAGGAGCCTGCGAGGAGCAGCGTTCTGCAGGTCGATGACGCGTATCTGCGTCCCGTCCCATGCAAGGGTCCGGTCCTGGCCCAGCGTGGCATACAGGACATGGGTATCCGGGTCAAGGGCGAGGGCCACATTCAGATCGACGTACGGAACGGAATCCAACAGCGATTCCGCGGCAAAGCTGGGGCCTTCGAATCGCAGGAGATTCGTCGACCCTGACTGATCGACCCCGACGGAGTAGAGCGTGGGGATGCCGCCGGGTGGGCCGGGGTCCAGCAGCAGCATGTACGTGAACACGTTCCGCCCCTTGAGAGCGACGGTTTCCCCTGTGGCCATGTTCACGCGCAAAAGCGACCCTTCGGCGGCCGACGTCGCGTTTCGCGCCACGATTATCTCCGTTGGCGATACGCGCACGGCCGTGGATGCCCCGGGGACCTTTACCTCGAATCGCGACGCACCCGACAGCAGATCCACGATGCGCACGACGCTTCCCGCCTCGACCCCGATGGCCTCGTTCGCCGTGGTGCGCAGATCGCTCACGGGCGCCCGAAATCCAAAAGGCAATATCTGGAATGCCCCTGCAACCGTTCCCGGCGCGGAGAGACCCGTCGTGTCGAGCGCGACAAGGCCCTGGCCTGAGGCGTCCGACCTCCAGGCGACAAGGCGCGCATCGGAGCAGAAGGCCAGTCCCGGGGCCGCGCCGAGCGGATTCTGCATGTAGAACGAACGGATGAATGTCGGCGTCGCGACGCGGGTGAGCATGTCACTGGTGAAAACGCGCACGCCGCCGCTCGCGCCAAGCGCGAGCATTCCATGGGCCGCGTCAAAGCCGCTGATATCGGCAAGAACATTGCGCCCCATCTGCGCGGCATCCCCCGACGCCGCGATGGAGTAGAGGCCTCCCAATGAGTCAGCCGCAAACAGCGTATTGGAACCATAGCTGAGAAGCGCCGTCGGATGGGAGAGCTTGGCCTGGTTCCCGCTGGGGGCAAGAGAATCGCCCGATGACGTCAGCCGAATCAGTCCGCCGGTGCCGGAGATGCAGACGATTTCCGTCCCGGAGGGGCTGAAGTCCATTGCCAGGACGCCCGCAAGCGCGGCATGCCCCCGCGTGGCACCGGTAACGCTGTCCACGACATAGATTTCCCTGCCGGTCGAACCGACAAGCCTGCTCTTGTCCCGCGACATGCGGATGCCCGAAAGGTAAGGAACGCATTCCAGATCCAGCGTCTGCTGACCTGATGCCATGTCCCAGTACGTGATCCGACCCGAGACCTGGTAGGTCATGAGGGTCTTCTCCGACCGGGACATCTCCGCGAAACCCACGATGCCGAAGCCCTCGGGATGGAATTGGACCGGCGTCCCATCCGCGGTGTGAATGATCTTCAGACTCTGCCAGGACGACTCCCCCCAGAGGATGTAGCTCCCCATGCCGGAGAAGCGCAGGAACTGCGGGTCCTCCTTCAAGGGCAGGCGATAGAGTTGACGTCCCTGCTCCCAGTCCCACACGGACAACGCATAGGAGCCTGTCGTGTCCGTGACGACCACCGCAAACTGGGGCTGCACGGGATTCACGGCGATCTTTTCGGCACGAAGACGGGTCACCTGCACGGTCTGCAGGAGGGCACTCGATGCGGCGTCCCAGAGACGCACCGTTCCATCGCGGCCGGAGCTGAAGAGCAATCCCCGCTTGTCATCATACTCCAGCCCCAGGATCGGTCCCGCGTGGCCCGAAGCGATGACACTTTCCGCGGGCTCCGTGGAGCCGGATGCGCCGCTGACGACGGCCGCGAGTAACATGACGAAAGCAAAGGAGAGAGAGATGCGCCGTCTCATTCCTGCTGCCCCGCCATTCGTTTCAACGACACCCACGGTGCAACGCAAAAGTCGCAGAACGGCTCCTCCTGGAGTCGACGATCGATGTCGCTCGCGACACGGGAGTAGAACTCCTGCGCAAGGCGCGCAACACCGACCTCCCCTTCCTTCATGCCGTGGATGTTGAAAACATGCCTGTCGGCCTCGATACCCTTGTAGAACGCCGCCACGTCGCGTCCACCATGGGGAGCTTCCGCCATTGCCGGACCGGTGAGAAGATAGTACTTCATGATCTCGATCACCCGGTCATCCAGCCCCAGGCCGAATATGAGCACTTTCTCCGCGAGCTCGGGATATCCAACCGCGACCCTGCCCGGCATCGGGTTGAGGTAGTCCACCCGCCCGCGCGCGAATGCTGCCCGGTCCGCCTCGGGGACGAGAAAAATATCACCGACAGCGGCAACGCCGGTCAACCGGAAAGGGAACTCAGGACTCAGGCGCTTTCCACAGGCGGGACAGGTCACCGACATGAAGCTACCGTCGAGGATGAGCTCGCCGACCTCGGGGTCGTGAGACAGGTCGGCGACGGACGGAATCTCCGCGTCGAACGTCGTTTCGCAAAAGCAGGCAATGCGGTGGGTGACAACGGTCATAGTCTATCGTCCGGCAAAAAAGAGTATGTCGCTGAATGTGACGGAAAGAAAGAGGAGGATCAGGATCGTAAAACCGATGATCTGCACGCGCCAGATCAGCCGCGAGCGCACCGGCTTCCTCCGGACGATCTCCACGATGAAGAGCACGATCTGCCCGCCGTCCATCGCGGGAATCGGAAGCAGGTTCATGAGGAAGAGAACGACGCTGAGGAACGCGAGCAGCCGGAAGAACGACACGACCCCGGCGCCGAATCCCATCGCGAATCCGCTGGTGGCAGCCTCCCCGATGTAGTACCCGATCCGCAGGGGCCCCGCGACCGCGTTTCGCAGCTTGATTCCCTGGAAAAGGAGACCGATGCCTTTCACCGTGAGCGTCACGGTATTCCACGTCTCTCCCGCGCTTTTCGCGATGGCGCCCGCGAAGCTCTGACGGGGCGAGCGATAGACGAACGTGTCGAAACCGAGGCCGAGATTCGGGCTTCCCTTGTCGTCGTATACAAAGACCAGTGACGCCGTGTCCTGCCCTCCCCCGCGTTCATAGCCGACGGAGACCTTGGCCGGCTTTGCGGCGAGCGCCTGGTAGATATCCATCGTGTTGCGGATCGGGCTGCCATCGATCGTGACGATCTTGTCGCCTTTCCTGAGACCTGCGAGGGCCGCCGCGCTGCCCTGCGCGACGCTCAACACGAGCGGGTCCGTCCAGGCATAAATGCCGATCCGTGCCGCACCGGAGTCCTTGTCAAGCTGCGGGATAATGGAAAGCCGCAGGGCTTGAGCGGCGCCGTCGACGACGCGCTGCACCTTCAGGGAAAGAGTCTTCCCCGGGGCGATGGAGATCGCCTCAAGGATGTCCTGGAATTTTTCTACAGGAGCCCCGTCGATGGCGGTGATCCGATCCCCTGTCTTCAGGCCGGCGATGACCGCGGGTGTGGTCTGGGCGAGCTTGTCCAGGGTATAGTCTGTGGCGAGAATCACCCTGTTGTCGGGGGAATAGACGGAGAATCCGACCCCCCAGATCATGGCAAAAACAACGAACGCGAACACGAGGTTGAAAAGCGGCCCGAAGGCGCTGATGACAATGCGCTGCCAGGGAGCGGCTGCCAGGAACGATCCAGGTGCCGGAACCTTGGCGACCTCCGCTGCCGCGTCCGGTCCCCCGCCGGCGAGGCCGGGCACGAGCTCTCCGCTCATCTTGCAATACCCGCCGATGGGGAACCAGGAGATCTGGTACGACGTGCCTTTGTACGTGAAGCCGGCGAGCTTCGGGCCCCATCCAAGTGCAAGGACTTCCACGGTGACGCCGTTCATTTTTGCCGCGACAAAATGGCCCAGCTCGTGAACGAAAACCATGACACCGATGCCGATGATGCCCAGGAGAACAGTCAGAATCATTGCTCACATCCCTTCACGAAAGGCGCCGTCTACCGGCCGATCAATACGAAAAAGTAATAGAACAACGGCGCGCTGAACAGCATTGAATCCACCGAGTCCAGCATCCCGCCGCGCCCGGGAATGACGCCGCCTGAATCCTTCACCCCGGCGGATCTCTTCAGTCCGCTTTCCAGGAGATCGCCGAGTATCGCCATCGCGCCGGTGCATAGTCCAAGCATGATGTTGAATGCCGGGCCGTACGGGGGAAAGCCAGGCGCAAGGAGATAGAAAAGGCCGACGATGAGGAGCGATCCCGCCAACCCTGCGGCGAAGCCGACGATGCTCTTCTGCGGGCTCACGGCCAGATTCAGCCGCGACGAGCTTCCCCAGAGGCTGCCCGCAAAATACGCGGACATGTCATTGCCGAAAATGAGGCAGAGGAAATAGAGGATGCAAAGAGAGGGATCGGGCAGGCTGGATATGCGGACGATCCACGAAAGGAAAAAACCCGGATAGATGAAGATGAAAAGCGAAGCGGCTGCAAACGAGAGCACGGTGCGCAGCGTGCGCGTGCCGCGGAAAAAGACCGACCGGACGAGCAGGATGCAGATCGCGGTCGGGATCCAGATGCCCAGCCAGCCCGGGGCGAGCAGGCCCGAGATCTCGAGGTATGCCCCTGCCGGTATGCTTGCCGCAAGGATCGGCGCAAGGATGTTCGCGCCGGGTATCTTGTGCGCGCGGAACAGCGCCGCGGTCTCCAGGGCGCCGAGAACGGATGCCGCCATCACGATGACGTTGAATGCCAGGTGATGGAGCTGCGGCAGCACGAAGATCGCGGCGCCGAGAAGGGGGAAGGAAACGCCCACGAGGAGAACGCGGGAAAGAAAACCTCGCCAATTCACGTGATGCCCCCAAATTTCCGTGACCGCTGCGCGTAATCCGAAAGTGCACCGAACAGGTCATCCCTGTCCCAGTCCGGCCA
>PMDT01000393.1 GCA_003154555.1 Spirochaetaceae bacterium | reverse complement strand
GCGTCGCGGCGTAAAGGGTGTGTCCGTCGTTCGCGATCTCGTTGGTGTGTGTGTGTCCAGTATCCACCACGATCACGTTGTCTTTTTGGATCAGGTCTTGCAGAGACGAGGCGAGGTTATACGTGTGCATAAAGACCACGTTCTTTAGCCCCGCTTTCGCCGCGGCATCGAGATCGTTCGTCAGCCACGTCTTTTCTTCCGAGCTAATCCCGCTCATCACGTCCAGAAGGACGAAGTGGTATTCGCCCACTGTGAAACTCTGGTAGAGGCGCGGTTCCATATACTGATTGTAAAGGCTGATGCCCTTGTGGTCATGGTCGCCCGGGATAGCGTAGAGCGGCACTTGCAGTTGATCGGTCGCCTGTTTGATTAACTGGTACTCGCTTTCCGTGCCGTCGTTGGCATTGTCGCCGGGCAAGTACACAAAGTTGATGCCGTTCTTCAAATATTGGTTGGTGTTGGCGATGATGGTCTTGAAATCGGCATAGTTCTGCTGGTCGGCGGTGGTGATGTGCAGGTCGCCGACATGCACCCAACTCACCACACCGGGGTTCACGATCTGCGTCGCTGCGTTTACCCTTGACTGCGGGTTGACCGGCACGGCCGATACCGTCGAAATGCCCGGGGTTTGCGAGCCGTCGGCCGAAGCGACTGCGGTGCCCGACAGCATTGCTGCCGTCACCAGGGCGAGCATGATGTACTTTGGTTTTCTCATTTGAAAACCTCCTTCTCACGAGCTTTTGTGACCCGCATTATTTTGCGGTCTCCTGAGAAGCTGCCATTCTTTTCTTCAGGGAAAGGATGGGGAAAATTAGGTTTGGATTAAGATTGCGGAACAGGCTCGTTGCAGGTGCTGAATGAGAGACCGCGTCCCGCTCACTCTGTATCCGAAAGCCGGGCGATCCCGGAAAGAATCGTTTCTATCGCAACCGCAAAACGGGTCTTTTCGACTGCCCCCATGCGGTCGAACGCGCCGCAGATGAGATCCGTTCGACGCTCGAGCTCGGCATTCAACCGCGCCGTGCCTGCGGCGGTCAGCTCGTAGCTCACATTCCGCCGGTCATCCTGATCCCCCGCCCGTGCGGCGAAGCCTTCCTCGACCATGCGATTGAGCATGATGCACAGGGCCGAGGAAGAAAGCCCGTCATGCGTGGCAAGCGTCTTGAGGTAGCCCTTCCCGTAATACCTGAGCGTGAGGAGCGTTCGAAACCTCTCTTCGCTCATGCCCCCGCTTGCCAGGGGAGGAAGCAGCTCTCTCACGTACCGCTTCATGGCTCCCAGCAGCTCGAGAAATCGCCCGGCCACCTCGCGGTCGCGCATTGCTGCATCATGGGACTGACGCGGTGCGGCTTTTTTCATTCGCCGGCCGCTCCACCCTGACGCAGAGACTGAACCGTCGCCGCCCTGTCCTCTTTTCCCCGCACCAGGGAGAAACCGGCTGCGATCAGGCACAGCACGAGCGAAACGAGAAAAGTGTTGCGAATGCCGGCAACGAATGCCTGCATTGTCGCGGAGCCCAGTGCGACATTCGTTCCTACGAAGAGTTGCATCATTGCATCGCGGGGAAGGCTGCCGGCGGCAACCGCCAGGGCCAGGGCGAAGCTGGTCACCATGCCCGTCTGCCGCAGCGTGGCGAGTGTCGCCGAGGCGATGCCCAGACGGTGTCGCGGGGCGCCGTTCATTGCGGCACTCGTGTTCGGGGAAAAGAAGAGTCCACCGCCCAGCCCGACCAGCACCAGCCCGAATGCGATGGAGCCGTAGCTGGAGGTCGGCGTCAGCCGCAGCACGAACCAGATGAGAGCCGCCGCCTGGAGCAGGAGGCCCGCAGTGGCGGGTATCCTCGCGCCGATGCGGTCGGCAAGAAGCCCGCTGAGCGGCCCCGTCACGGCGCTCATGACGGACAGGGGAATGAGAAAGAGGGCGGCGGTGAGCGGGCTGTAGCCACGCACACCCTGGAAATAGAAGACGATGAGGAAGTTCACGGCGAACATCGCCAGTGACTGCAGCAACGCCGATACAACCGAAAAGCTGTAGACGCGGTTCCTGAACAGGCCGAGATCGAGCACGGGGTTCGCGACGCGCCGCTCCCGTCGGAGAAATACGGCGAGCATCAGGACGAAAAGAGCGAACAGGGAGAGGATCGGGAGCGAGGTCCAGCTCATCTGGATGCCGAGCGTGAGCGCAAAGAGGATGGCGATGAGTCCGAGGCTGAACATTCCCGCGCCGATGAGATCGAAGCTTTCCGTCCTGCTGCGCGCGGACTTCTCCTTCAAGGCCAGGAAACCCCACACCGTTCCGAGGATGCCGATGGGCACATTGATGAAGAATATCCATCGCCAGTTCGCGGCCGCGAGGATCAGGCCGCCGAGGAGCGGACCGGCGATGCCGCCCAGCGCCCAGGTGATGCCGTTGATTCCCAGCGCCCGGCCCCGCTGATGCGGCGGGAACACTTCGGCGATGATCGCGGGGCTGTTGACCATCATGAAGGCGGCGCCGGCGCCCTGCACGACGCGGAAAATGATGAGCTGCGTCGCGCTCTGCGAAATGCCGCACAGGGCGGAGCCGACCGTGAAGATGATGAAGCCGAGGTTGTACATCCGCACG
>PMDT01000145.1 GCA_003154555.1 Spirochaetaceae bacterium | reverse complement strand
CCTGCTCGCCCGTGTCCGGCTGCGACACCCAGAGCTCATCCACATTCACACCAAGATTCTTTGCATAGACGGGGTCCAGGGCGTGCTCCGCATCGACAAATGCGGCGATGCCCCCCTGCTTCTGAGACTCCGCGATTGCATGCAGCGCGAGCGTGGTCTTCCCCGATGATTCGGGGCCGTAGATCTCAACGACTCTCCCGCGGGGATAACCGCCGACGCCGAGGGCCGCGTCCAGGAGAATGGAGCCGGAAGGGATGACATCCACGTCCGCCCGCCTGATATTGTCCCCCAGCTTCATAAGGGAGCCCTTGCCGAACTGCTTTTCTATCTGGAGGCGGGCAGCCTCCAGCGCGCGCGCCTTTTCCTCGTGAACGCTCGAGCTCTTCTCCGCGGGGGGAGCCTCTTTCTTCGCCATTCTGCCTCAGCCTCTCTTTACCCGTTAATACGCCGGAAATGACTGGTCGATTGAGCAACGGGTCCGATAAGTATAATCGGAAGCCCGACGATGTCCAGTAGAGCGGCGCTCGGCGCCATCATAGTCATGGTTTTTCAGCTCGCACCAGTCACGATTGCCGCCCAGGACTGGGAGGCCTTTGCCGCCGGCAGCAGCAGCGCGCAGGACCCCGTGCTCCTTTCGGCAATGGACGCCGGAGATATGCAAACCGAGCTTGGCATCTGCCGCGGCGTAAGCCGCCGGGCTGATCCCTCGATGACCGGCTTCATCCAGGCGCTCACGAACACCCGAGCAGTCCGTGGCATCTGGCAAAGCGAGCTTCTCCTTCGCGTGCTCCTTGAGCCTTTGAGCGAACATGGCGTCAGCGGCGATTTCCGCCAGGCGCGTTTGGAGGCAAACACCGGCGCCCTGGACGAACTTTTTTCACGCATGGATGACTGGAAGGACTCACAGCTGGCGGCTACGCTCGTGCGTATCGCGCCATTTGCGCAGTCACCCGTTTCCGTGCAGGCCGTCGTGCGCATCGGGACGCGCGTGATCGCAGACCTGGCAACCGGCAAGGGTCTCATCCCTTCGCAAGAGGTGGCACTCGCTCTGGATTACCTTGCGTCTGCCACCGCGATAGGCCGGCAGGAGATGGCAGAGCAGTGCATGCAGATCGCCCGGCTGTCGTACGAGCCCCTCCTCGTGAAGACGGCGCGGGCGGCCGCAACGACGTTACTTTCTCTGCCTGACCGGTGAGCGAGCGGCAATCTTCCTGCGTGGACTCCCCTTGCCCTTTCTGATAAATTGACCCCATGCGCGGCCGCCTGAAGATATTTTCAACACGGGCTCTCTCAGACTATCACCGGGAAGTGAGCAGGGCTCTGCACGCGCAGGATCTGTTCCAGGAGGGCCTCGGAGCGGCCGATTTCGATGGCGAGCTGTCCATCTCGAAGTTTGCCGACGGCGAGATGGAGGCGGAACTGGGCACGTCCGTGCGCGGCTGCGACGTCTTTCTCTTTGCCGGCGGCGCACGCTGCACCGGCGGCGCCACCGTTGAAGAGAACAAGCTGGAGGCATATCACGCCGTCGATGCGTTGCGCAGGGCGCAAGCCCAGCGCATCACCGTCTTCNNCACTCGGAGAAGTCGAAGACATTCATCGACCCTGCGCACTGCTCTGTCGATGACATACCCGCGCAGGCGCTCCTGCAGTCATACATGTGCGACAATATCATTGAAACCCGGGAAAGATTGCACGGCGAGGTCCGCCGGCAATGGCTTTTCTGCTCCGTGGACGCCGGAGGCGAGGCGCTTGCCAAGAAGTTCGCGGGCTCTTTCGGCACGAAGATCATCATCTCTCACAAGCAACGCGATTACTCGACGACGAACAAGGTCGAATCAATCAGCATCCTCACGGCCGAACCGATCGCGGGAAAAACCGTCTGGATCATCGACGACATGATCGACACGGGAGATTCCATGTGCAAGCTCGTCCACGAGCTTGCACGCTACTCCCCGGCATCGATCAATATCGCCATCGTGCACGCCGTTTTTTCCCCGCCGGCGATGGAGAGGATCGGCGAGCTCTGCGACCGCAAGCTCATCGGCACGCTCCTCGTTTCCGATACCGTCGCCTGCACGCAGCAGTTTCTGCAGAAGCTTCCCTGTGTGCGCGTCGTCTCCTCGACGCGGCTGGCGGCGGAGATCATCTACCGCCTGCATGCTGAGCTTGCCCTTTCGCCGCTTCTCGCGCAGTTCAACGCCGATGATTACCTGAAGGAGAACCGGCCTCTCGAAGCCTGAAGGAAGCCCTCCTTCACCAGCTCACCCAGGGCCGCATCCAGCCGCTCGTCTGCGCTTCCCAGTGCCTTCACGATCTGCGCTCGTGTTCCCGACTGAAGAGCAAGCATCACCTCGAGAATCCTGCCGCGGAGCTGCCGCACGGAGCCTTCGAATGCCGGCTGCTTCCTGTAGCGCGCGCTGCGCGCATTCCCGCTCCTGTCCTCCGTGGCAAGCATCGTGCCGAAATCCATCAAGGCATAGAACCATTCGCGGGGATTACTGCGGTCAATGGTCGATTCGACCAGGGGCATGATGTCCGCGTCGCTCACCGAGGTCGCGCCGGGAAAGTAGAAATGGAGGTAGACGCGCCTCACATTCGTCTCGATGAAAGCTATTGGCATATTGAACGCGTACACGAGCACGGCCGCTGCCGTGGCGTGGCCGATCCCCGGCAGTGCCTGCAGCGCCGCAAGCGATCGCGGGAGCCTTCCGCCATGCTCCGTGCAGATAATGCCCGCGGTCCGCAGGAGCGCCAGGGCGCGTCGGTTATACCCGAGCCCTTTCCAGGCGGCAAGCACGTTCGCAACGCGGGCTTCGGCGAGCGTTTGCATCGTGGGAAAGGCCTTCAGGAACGGGCCGTATTTTCCCATCACGCGCGCGATCCCCGTCTGCTGAAGCATGAACTCCGACACGAGCACCCTGTAGGGTGACCGGGAAAAGCGCCAGGGCATCGGCCGATAATGATCCCGATACCAGGACCAGATGCGGGCGCGAAAGGCGCGCGCCGAAGGGCTCAGAATCTCTTCTCCGTGTCCAGGAGGATCGTGACAGGCCCCATATTCGTATAGGAGACTTCCATGGATGCCTGGAACTCGCCGGCGGCAACCGTGAGGCCCGAGCCCTGGAGGATGCGAAGCGCGGTTTCATAGAGGATGCGCGCAGCGGCAGGCTCGGCTGCTTCCGTATAGGAAGGTCTGCGTCCGTCGCGTGCATCGCCAAAAAGTGTGAACTGCGAGACAACAAGCAGTGCCTTGCCAACGTCCAGCACGGAAAGGTTCATTTTCCCGTTCTCATCGGTGAATATGCGCAGATTGACGATCTTGTCACAGAGCGTCCGTGCATCGCGCTCGGCATCGGTCCGTCCGACGCCGAGATACACCAGGAGGCCGTCGTCGATTTTTCCCTTCAGAACCCCGTCGACGTGAACGGCGCAGGCGCGGACCCTCTGAACCACGGCACGCATATGCGATTCCTTTTCAGGGGGAAACAAGCGAATGCACGGAGATTCCGTTGAGCGTGACTGCCGTGCCGTGGGAAATCACCTGACCGAGAACTTCAAGAGGAGCCCCGTTTGAGAGCTGCACGGCAAAGCCGAGCGAGACCGGAACGATTCCCTCGAGCTGCTTTTCCTGATCATAGCCCACCAGCAGGTCGAAGGTGATTGCATCCTTGCCGTTGACGAGATTTGCAATCTTGCCTTTCCAGCGGATCGTGCAGCCGTCATAGAGGGCCGGTTGATGGGAGACCGTCACATAGGGATAGGGGTCTCGGAGCGTGTCGAATGTCGGCAGGGTGACAAAGCCTTTCAACATGCGCGCCCGTTCCTTGACGGCGGGTGCCGCATTGGAAAGCAGGATGCGGTTGATCTCCACGGTTGCCGGGTTGTCGCGGTAAGCAAGAAGGTAGCTCTTTGCGCTCTGGAACGACTTGCGCACGTCACGCTCGGAGAGCACGAATGTGAAGTCCGTGCCAGAGTCGATGTACGACGTGATGTCAGGGGGGATCTCGATGGCCGACACGCCGGGGCGCTGGGCTTCCGCAGGCCGCACGCTCCGCACGACAATGAACGCGGCGCCTGCGAGGATCAGGACCCCGAGGACGGCAATGATAAGGGACACGGGCATGGCGCGCCGCGGCAACGGTGGATACAGGAGTTTCAACCGTCCCGAGTCGATAAGCTCCTGGAGCTGGTCGGGCGTGAGCCCGCGTCGGAGGATCTCCATACCCCGACGTGCCGTCGGGTTTGACGGCTGGATCTCCAGCACGGA
>PMDT01000077.1 GCA_003154555.1 Spirochaetaceae bacterium | reverse complement strand
TTCCCGAAGGCCACGACGGCGAGGTATTCCTTGTCGAGGTCCGTGGCAAACGCGCAGAGGCGCGTCATCCGCCCGGTCAGCACGACGAGCAGCCCGTTTGCGAACTTGTCGAGGGTTCCGGCGTGACCGACGCGCCGTGTGGCCAGCCGTCGCTTGACTGCGGACAGCGACTGGAACGAGGTTTCCCCGGATGGCTTGTCGAGAAGAACGATGCCTTCTGTCAATGCATGATGTCCCGCAGCTTTTGCGCAATGCGGAACCCGTTCTCCATGGCGTCGTCGCGGAAGAAGGCGAGCCGGGGGAATGTGCGCAACGATATCCGCTTGGACAGGATCTGCTGGATGAAGCCGGCCGCGTGATTGAGCGCCGCAACGCTTCCATCCACCACGTCGCGCTCGCCGTAGCGCGAGACCCAGACCTTGGCGTGACCAAGGTCGCGCGTGAGCTTCACCTCTGTCACGGTTGTCAGCGGCTCCACGCGGGGATCCTTGATCTCTCCCCGCTGTATCATGCCGCTGATTTCCGATCTCAGGAGACTCTCAATTCGCCGCAGCCTTATTTCCGGCATCCCGGCTTCCCTCCAGCTTCTTGGCGAGCTCCCGGGTCTCGTAGGCTTCCAGCGTATCCCCGACCTTGATGTCGTGGAATCCTTCCAGACCGATACCGCACTCGAATCCCTCTTCAACTTCCCGCGCGTCGTCCTTGAAACGCTTCAGGGAGCTGATCTTTCCCTTGAAGATTTCCACCCCGTCGCGGATGAGGCGCACGTCCGCGTTGCGGCGCACCTTGCCCGTCATGACCTGGCAACCGGCTATGGTGCCAATCTTCGGTATCTTGAAGGTGTTGCGCACCTCCACGGTGCCGGTCTGCTCCTCCCGCAACTCGGGCTTCAGGAGCCCTTCCATGGCCGAGCGGATGTCCTCCAGCGCGTCGTAGATGATGTTGTACTTTCGGATGTCCACCTTCTCCCGGTCCGCGAGACTCTGCGCGGCGGAGCTGGGTCGTACGTGGAACCCGACGATGATGGCGTTGGACGTGGAGGCAAGAAGCACGTCGCTTTCATTGATGGCGCCCGCGGCGGCGTGGATGACCTCCAGCTTCACCTCCGCGGTGGAGAGACGCTGGAGGGACGACTTCAGCGCTTCCACCGAGCCCGCGACGTCACCCTTGATGATGACATTCAGGCCCTGGATCTGCCCTTCCTTGATCTGTTCGTAGAGGTTGTCAAGCGTGACCTTCTTCACGCTCTTCATCTCCTCCTGCTTGCGCAGCTCCTGGCGCTTGCTGCCGATATTCCGCGCGGTGGATTCCGAATCGGTGACCTGGAAGGGATCCCCGGCGTTCGGTATGCTCCCGAATCCGATCACTTCCACCGGCAGGGAGGGTGTGGCTTCGGGCACTTTCTCCCCGCGATCGTTGAATATCGCGCGTACTTTGCCCGAGTAGATGCCGGCGACGAACGAGTCGCCCGGGCTCAGGGTGCCTTTCTGGAGGATGACGGTGGCAACGATGCCGCGGCCCATGTCGACACGGGACTCCAGCACGATGCCGGAAGCCCGTGCCTTGCGGCTGGCCTTCAGCTCCAGCACCTCGGACTGCAGAATGATGCTTTCCAGCAGCCCCTTGATGCCCGTTTTCTTCAGGGCCGAAACCTCGTTATAGATCGTCGTGCCGCCCCATTCCTCGGGTGTAAGCCCCTGATCCGAGAGCTGGCGCTTCACAAGCTCGACATTCGCTTCCACGAGGTCGACCTTGTTCACCGCGACGATGATGGGCACTTTCGCCTGCTTCGCATGATTGATCGCCTCTATCGTCTGCGGCATGACGCCGTCCACGGCGGATACCACCAGCACGACGATGTCGGTCACCTNNGCGCCGCGGGCGCGCATCATGGTGAATGCTTCGTGACCCGGGGTGTCGAGGAAGACGACACGTCCCTGGGAAATGCCGTCGCCCGTGACGGATGGAAGGTCGACGCAGTAGGCGCCGATATGCTGCGTGATGCCGCCGTATTCGCCTTCCGCGACATTTGCGCTGCGGATTGCGTCCAGCAGCTTCGTCTTGCCATGGTCGACGTGGCCCATGATCGTGACGATGGGGGGCCGCGGCTCCAGGTCCTCCGCCTCCTCCTTGTCCTCTTCGATGACCGTCTCGTCATAGAGGGAGACCACATTCACCTTGCAGTCGTATTCTGCGGCAAGCAGGGAGGCCGTATCGGAGTCTATCTGCTGGTTGATCGTCACCATCATGCCCATTGCAATGAGCTTGTGGATCAGGTCGGAGCCCTTCAAATTCATCTTCTTGGCCAGGTCGGACACGGTAATCCCCTCGGTGATGGCGATCTCCTTGGGCACCGGGTTGGCCATGATNNGGAGGGCCGTAGCCGCCCGATCCACCCGGTCCTGACCGGCCCGGGGGGCCGGAAGGGCGCGTGGAACCGGCGGGGCGGGGCGGAAGCGGCGTCAGCCGCATTTTTTCGCGGACGGACTCTCTCACCGAGGGCCGAGCGTCTGGCCGTCTCTCCTGTGGTACGAAGCGCGGCCTTTCGGCCTCTTTGTGCGCGGCGGGTGCCTCTGGTGCGGAGGCGGAAGCCGGGGGATGCGCGGCAGCCGGACGCACGACATGGGTGGCATGGTGCGG
>PMDT01000332.1 GCA_003154555.1 Spirochaetaceae bacterium | reverse complement strand
CTCATCCCCCACTACAAGGAGAAGGAGGATTGGAACACTTCCATCGAAATACTGAAGAAGATCCTCGCCTATGATTCGAAGAACAACGCGGCGCGCAAGGACATCATCGAGTGCTACCGCAAGAAATACGCCGATCACAGCCAGTTGGAGGAGTACGTGAAGATCTCCAACCTCACGCAGAACTGGCGCAGCGTGCATGAAGCCCTGGCGGATTTCGAAAAGCATATCGGCTTCGACACGGGTAACTATGTCTTCCATCGTACCTGGGGCATCGGCCGCATCTCGGCGAGCAAGGACGACACGTTCACCATCGACTTCGCCAACAAGACATCGCACAAGATGTCGCTGAAGATGGCCGTGAGCGCCCTCGAGGTGCTCTCCCCCGAGCACATCTGGGTCCTGAAGCGCACGCTCCCGCGGGAGGAGCTCTCGAAGAAGGTCAAGGACGACGCCGCCTGGGCGCTGCGGACCATCATCAAGAGCTTCGGCAACCTTGCGGACATGAAGCGCATCAAGGCGGAGCTCGTGCCGGACGTGCTCACGGCCGGCGAATGGTCGCGCTGGAACACGGAAGCGCGTTCGATATTGAAAAAGGATTCCGCCTTCGGGAATCTCCCCGACAANNATCGACCAGTTCATGGTCCGCGACAAGCCCATTTCCTTCGAGGAAAAGACATTCAACAAGTTCAAGGCCGAAAAAGGATTTTTCGAACGGGTGAAGACACTGGAAGACTACCTCCAGGCCGCCCACGCGGAGCCTGACTCGGATTACTTCACGGAGATGTTCGCCTATTTCACTGGATTCCTGAAGGGTTTCACGGTGGTCTCCGAGACGGTGCTGTCGAGCTGGCTTCTGCTTCAGAAAATCATCGGCCGCTATCCCTACCTGTCCTCGGGGGTGCAGACCACCTTTGAGGAGCTTTTCGGCCGTATCGAGAAGCTGGAAGATGTCTTTTCCAAGACCGATGATCCCGATCTGCGCAAGGATTTCATGGTCGCCGTGAAGAAGAACAGCGCGGACTGGCCTGCCGTTTTCGCGCGTCTTTTCCCTCTCTTCCCGACCCGTTTCATCGTGGACGAGCTGGTCGCCGCCGCCGAGTGGGACGCGCTCACGTCAATGCTCTCATACGTCACCTCGCGCTACCGCGAGCTGCGGGATGCGTTCGTCTGGATCGCCAAGAACCTGCTTGGCGAACGCTGGCTCGCGAAGACGAATGTCCAGAAGGAAAAGGTCTACATCGGGCTCATCCACCTGCTGGACATCACCTATCGGGACATCGCTAACAAGCAGAATGCCAGCGGCAATCGCAAGACGAACCGGCAGATCCACGAGTTCCTTTTCGACGAGGGAAAGCTCCTTGAGTTCCTCATGGCCGCCGATCGTGACTCCATCACCCGGCTCTACACCCTCGTGGACGACGTCAAGGAGCTCGACCCGTCCATCAAGATCCAGCTCAAGCACCGGATCAAGGAGAAACACCCGGACTTCCACTTCCTCGGCGAACCGGGCGCTGAAAAGGTGAGCCTTGGCCTGATGGTGACGCGGGCGAGCTTCGAGAAGAAGCAGCAGGACCTCAAGCGAGTTATCGACGTGGAAATTCCCGAGAACTCGAAGGAGATCGGCGTCGCAATGGCAAAGGGCGATTTGAGAGAGAACGCGGAGTACAAGGCGGCACTGGAGAAGCAGGAGATGCTCAAAGTGACGGCATCACACCTGAAGGAAGAGGTCCAGCAGGCCCAGATCTTCAATGAGAACGAGGTGAAGACGGACCGGATTTCCTTCGGCACGCGCGTCCATCTGCAGAACAGAAAGAGCAGCCAACCGGAAGAGTATGTGATCCTCGGCCCCTGGGAATCCAACCCGAGCCGCAACGTCATTTCCTATCTGTCGCCGCTGGGTAACGCACTCTGGGACAGGAAGGAAGGCGAAGAGCTCCAGTTTACGCTCAACCAGAATGCCTTCCACTACGTCGTGGAAAGCATAGAAAAGGCGGATTTGAAAAACCTATGATGCACGCATCACGCGGAGGCAGGGGCCGGTCGCGGCTCCTGCTCATCGGTCTGGCGGTCGTTCTTCTCGCGGGGGGCGCGGCGTCGGTGTCCGCGGCCAACATCGATCTCGTGGTGATGATCGACACGTCGGAGAGCATGTTCCCCTATTTCGACGATGTCACCAATTATCTCATCCAGGACCTGCTCACCGCCAAGCTCCATGCCGGGGACACCTTCCACCTGTTGAGCTTCTCCAGCACCCCCGAGCTTGAAATCTCCCTTGCCATCAACAGCGAATCCGCGGCCCAGCAGGCATTCGGCCGCATCCTGCTGCTCCACGCGCTGGGCAGGTATACAGACCTCGTCGCCGCGCTCCAGTTCCTCGGAAGCTACGTGAAGGAGCTGCCTGAGACAAATCCGAAACAGATCATCCTCATCACCGACGGGGTGAACGATCCCCCTCCGGGAAGCCCGAATAAGGCTGACCCCGCCGTCGTGCAGGCGGCAATTGTCAATGCCGCGTCCGCGATGCGCCGGGAGGGATGGACATTCAACATCCTCAAGGTGCCGCCGCAGCCGGCCCCCGGAGAGGAAGGGGAGAAGAGCTACCTGGCGGACATTGCCCAGGCGCTGGGCGTCACAATCGTCCCCTACAAGGTCAACGACAGTGGCAACCTGACCGGTCGCACAACGGGCTTCCCCGACCTGAGCTTCCCGCCGGCCCTGGGCAAGGTGGGCACCGTGTTCACGGCGCCATTCCACATCAAGAACTGGAAGACCGAGCCTATCATCGTGAAGCTCTCCAGCATCCAGAGCGACGGGGTGGAGCTGCTGCAACAGCACGTGTCAGTCCCGGTGCCCGCAACGGGCGAGGCGATACTCAACGCGACGATCCGCCTTCCCCTCTCCTACCCCAAGGGCGATCATCAGGCGAGCATCCAGCTCCTCTTTGACGACGATCCCCGCATCTCACCGACGTCAGGCACTCTTTCCTTCACCTATACGGGCAAGGGCGGACTCCCCATACCCCGCCTCACCTTCCTGTACGTGCTCTATATCATCCTGGGTCTTGGGGTCATCTACCTGCTGATCCGCTTGTTCCTGTACATGCGGAACAAGCTCAGCGAGGCACCAATCACGGGCATTGCGCGCGGACAGGCCATGCGCGCTGGCGCCGTGCCCGTTTCAGCGCTCGTCTCCGCGCCGGCTCACGGCGGCAGGAAGCTTTCATCCGCCGGCGTGCGTGCGCAGGCGTCCGCGACGCACACGCCAAAGCGTATCTCCCTGATGTCCGTCCCCTCGTCCACCATCTCCCCGGACCATGTCCGACCCACTGTGGCGAGCATCCGCAGGGCCATTCCGCGCCAGCCGATGCAGCAGGCTGAGCTCCCGCCGCTCATCGAGATGCGGGTGGATCTCCAGAATCACCGGGTTGGTTTCCGCAATGTCCACCGCATCTCTTCAGGCTCAGCGCGCACGGTCGGCGGTCGATTCTCTTCGTACCTCGTCTTCCTTGTGCAGGTCCCGGCGGGAATAGGCGAAATACGAAACGCGGATGGCAAATACGTCTTTACGCCTTTGCGGCCCGAGATGTTTCCCGCGCTCTCGGGGCCCCTGGACGATTGCCTGGAAACCGATATCCCGTTCGTCGGGCCGAAGGGCCGTGAGATGGTCCTGCATTTCCGCCAGTGGGTGTCCCCGCTGGAGGAGATCAACAAGCTCATGAGGCAGGCGCGCAGCTCCGACGGCTAGAGCTGAAGGAGACTCTTTGCCGCCTCCGCGCGCGCGGCGGCGCTCGGATCCGTGTCGGCCATCTTCTTCACGCGGTCCTTGAGGTCGCTCATTGCGTTTGTCGCGATGCCGCGCGCGGCGTAGGAGCGCACGACAGGGTTCGAGCTGTCCAGGAACCTGACGTAGAACTCCCGGAGGGACGCGCTTTTCGTTGTCGAAAGGATCCGTGCCGTCGCCTCGAGGGTGCGCGTGTCGTAGGACGTCCATTCCGCGGCAATCACCGACCGAATAGCGTCGAGACTCTTTGCCAGGGCCTTGGATGCCAGGGCCGTGAGGGCGGCGTCTCTGCTCTCTGCGGGGTGGTCGGCGCCGCTGTATACCTTCAGCAGCATGCTTATCGCCTCGTCCCCTCCGATCGCCCCCAGCGCCTGCAATGAGGCGACCCGCACAATGGACTCCGGGTCGAACTCCGCCTTGTAGGAAAGTATGGGCACCGCGGTGGCTGTCTGCGTCGGGTTGAGCTGCCGCGCAAGCGTTTTTGCGCTCTGCTCCCTTACCTTGACATTTTCATCCCTCAGACCCTGGATCAGCATCGGGAACGCCTCGTCCACGCTGAAATGAGATATCGCCGAGGCAGCGTAGAGCCTGATAAGCGCGTCCTTTTCCTGGAACATGTCGCGCAGAACCGGCAGCGCTTTCGCGTCGCCGATCTTTCCCAGCGAGTCAGCGGCATACATGCGGCGGACCTTGTCCTCGTCCTGGTTTTTTGCGATGGAAAGGAGATCGTCGACCGCGCCGGGATCCTTCAGCGTGCCCAGCGCCAGGACGATGTCGGTCTTCCGCCCGTCGGGATAGTCGGGGCTCTTGAGCTTTTTCAGAAGGAGCGCGGCGGAATCGGCGCCACCGCCCGTGCCCAACGCAGCAATCGACGACAGCGCAACAGAGTTGTCCGTAGAGTCGACAAGCGGTCCCAGGAGCGCGGGCAGGCCGTCGGCACCTATGGCCGCCACGTACTGGACCGCGGAAACGACCGCGGCGCCCGGGGTGTCCTGCCAGGCGGCAATCAGGGCCCGCGCGCTGGCCTCCCCGTCCTTCACCTTCGTGTCCCGAAACAGATCGAGCACCGCCTTCTGGACGTCCGAAGAGCGCTGTTCCGCGAGAATCTGGGCGAGCTCAGGCGTGAATGTCGCGTCCTGCTGCTGCCGGATCGTGGCGATGGCATCGATGACCTGCTTGTCGATGCCGTAGAGGAGCGTCTGGCGCATGCGGTCGTGCGCGGTTGTGTCAGCCGCAGCCACGGGCATCGCGCACAAAGCCATGAAAATGAGTATTGCAGTCTTCTTCATTTTTTCCTCCTCCGCGAGATCAGGTCGGCAAGGAAGGGCACGCGGAGCAGCAGGTACATCCCGATCGTCAGACCGACGCTGGCAAGGACGACCGCGGCCACGAGCGCCGTCGCGCGCAGCGACCCTCCGTGCAGCCAGAGGTCCGGCTTCCACGAAAGAAATGCGACCAGGAGCACCGCCATGGGAAGCGAGCCGAGCATGGATTTTCCCAGTGTCAGGATGATGGAGCGGATGCCGATCCCGCCCAGGCGCCGTCGCGCAAGGTATGCCAGAAAAAGCATCCCGACGGTGAAGGCAATGGAGTTTGCATAGGCAAGCCCGCTCACGCGCAGCGGGGTTTCCTTCAGGATCAGTGACAGGATGATGTCGATCACGGCAATCAGCGCCGCGCTGGCGAGCGGCACCACGAATGTTTTGTACGAATTGAAGAGCTTCTGGAGGAATGTGTAGATACCCATGCTCACGAGCCCGATTGCGTAGCCGGTAAGGGTGCGCGCCGCCATGAGCGTATTGGTCGACGTGAAGTGTCCCCGCTGCAGGGTCGCCGCAATGATCTCACGGCCCAGGACGCAGAGAAGTATGGAAGAAGGAACGAGAAGGACCAGGAGGAAATTGATTCCATACGCCACCGTTCCCCGCAGGGCCTCGGTCTCGCCACTGGCTACCTGCCTGCTCATCGTGGGGAACGTGACGGTGGCCACGGAAGTCGTGAAAATTCCGATGGGGATCTGCAGGAACATGACTGCATTTGTCAAGGCAGAGACGCTTCCATCGTCAAGTCCCGTGGCGAAGAACTGCGCCACGAACTGATTGATCGTCACGATCGACGCCGCAGCGAGATACGGGATCCACAGGCGTGCCGTGCGCACGAAATCGGAATTCGCAAAATGGAAGCTCACCTTGAATCGGTAGCCCTGGCCGCGGAATGCGGGGATCTGGAAGGCGAGCTGCAGGATGCCTCCGACCAGCACGCCGACACCCATGGCAAGGATGCCCAGCCGTCCGTGAAAGAAGATGAGGGAAAGCACGGTGGGCAGCGTGAACAGGAGCGGGCTGAGCGCGGGAATCGTGAAACGGCCGTGCGTGTTGAGGACTGCCATGACCAGCGCCCCGAGGGACACGAACAGGACGTAGTTGAACGTCCACCGCATCAGCGTCGCTGCCACAGCAACCTTCCCCGGATCCTGGAAGGCGAAAAGCATCGTGACGAGCGCGCGGGGGAACGCAAGGCTCAGTGCAACCAGCGGCAGGAGCACGCACAGCTCCAGGG
The DNA here is from genome assembly GCA_003154555.1 of Spirochaetaceae bacterium. GTDB lineage: Bacteria > Spirochaetota > Spirochaetia > SZUA-6 > Fen-1364 > Fen-1364. Next base: position 9,410 of record PMDT01000332.1, on the reverse strand, counting down.
CGATCAGGGTCTGCACAAGAGCCTGCGACCTCTGGCGCGTGGGATCCTCAGCCAGCGTGGAAGAAAGGACCGGTATGAAGGCCGCGGAAAATGCGCCTTCCGCGAAGAGTTTGCGGAGGTTATTGGGGATGTTGAAGACCGCGTTCAGAGCGTCGGCGGCCCCCGAGGCGCCGAAATAGTAGTTAAAAAGGGCCTGCCGCACGTACCCGAAAAGACGGGATGCCGCCGTGCAGATCATCACGATCACGGTGCTGACCGTGCTGCCCCGGCTCTCGGCGCTGCGCTTCTCCGCTTCCTGCGACATCCTACTCCACCACCGTGAATGTCACCTTTCCCAGCTCTCGGCCCTTGTAGATCCGTGAAAGCCGCACGGTCCATGTCCCGACATTCGGCACAAAGGAAAGCTCGGCGGGTTTCGCGGCGCTGGGAGCAACCCATTCTGACTGCACCCTTGTGTCTCCGTTGAAAAGGTCCAGGCTTACAGGCCCCCCGCCGCTCATCTCGTTGATCACCCGGATGGTTAAAAGCTCGTGAGAGGCAAAGGGATCGGCATCCACGATCGTCGCTGGATCATCTTTGAGCACGACGTCGAGCACCGGCTTTCGCCATTCTATCACCCGCCGAGACCCGATGAAACGATCGCGATAGTAGGATTCTGCAAGCGAGGAAACGATGACGCCCGTGTAAGGTCCGTCGGAGGCAGCATGGACGAACCGGCCCTGGCCGGCGTAGATGCCCACGTGGGACGGATATTGCAAAANNGTGCTTTGTTCTGAGCGAAAGAGGGCGCGCACGCCACGGGGAAGGTCGATACCTTCCACATCGCTGTAAACCCTGTAGATGAGTCCCGCGCAATCCACGCCATCCCGCGAAATCCCGCCCAGCACATACGGAACTCCCCGGTAGGCCATGGCGGCCTTGATGATGCTTTCCGGTACCGACAACGACGTTTCGACGAGCTTCCCGACAAAGGCCGCTGCCGGCTGTCGATTTCCCGCCGACGGCGTCGCCGACTGTACCCCCTGCGCGGAAAGCGTGACAGCACAGAGGGCCGTCATTCCCACAACGATCATCCCGAAACGCCGAACCATGGCCTTAGGTCCCCTCTCCTTCCATCGGCATTTGCCTACGACGCGCCCGCGTTGTAGCGGCTCAAAAACTGCGCCTTGTATCCGGTAAGCGCCCCGCGACACACCGCGTCCCGAATCTCCTTTAGAAAGCGCTGAAGGAAGCTGAGGTTATGGTGCGTGGCAAGTACCGCGGCCTCGATCTCTTTTGCCTTGAAAAGATGCCGCAGATACGCCCGGCTGTGCTGGAGGCATGTGGCGCATCGGCACTCCGCATCGACGGGGCGGAAGTCCGTGCGAAATCGTTCGTTGCGCAGGGACAGCGGCCCGTCGCGTGTCATGACCATCGCATTACGCGCAATGCGGGTCGGATAGACGCAGTCGAAAAGGTCGATTCCCGCCTCCACGGCTTCCAGGATGTACGACGGCGTGCCGATGCCCATCACGTATTTCGGCTTGTCGGACGGCAGGAGGGAAGCCGAATAGTGGAGCATGTCCTTGAATACGCCGAAATCTTCGCCGACGGAAAGGCCCCCGATGGCATACCCCGGCAGATCCAGCGCCGCGATCTCCTCCGCACTGCGGGCGCGAAGATCCCGGTAGAAGTTGCCCTGCATGATGCCGAAGAGCCTTCCCGGCATTGCCCGGTCGACGCGCTGCCAGCGTTCGCGGCTCCGCTGGAGCCACGAGGTCGTGCGGCGTACCGCCTGTTCGGCCTCGGCGTGTGGGAGACCCGGCGCGGTGCATTCGTCCAATGGCATGAGAATGTCGCTGCCGAACGTCGTCTGGATGTCGACCACATCCTCGGGCGTCAGGCGGTGCGAGGAGCCGTCGATATGGGAACGAAACGCCACTCCTTCCTCCTCCACGGTGCGAAAGGAGGCGAGCGAAAAAACCTGGTACCCGCCGGAGTCCGTGAGGATATTGTGGCGCCACCCCATGAACTCGTGCAGCCCCCCCGCGGCGGCAATGACCTCGCGACCCGGTCTCAGGTAGAGATGGTACGTGTTGCCGAGTATGAGATTGACCCCCAGCTCCTCCAGGTCGGTGTTCCGCATTGCCTTGACCGTTGCGTTTGTGCCGACGGGCATGAAGCAGGGCGTGAAAACAGTGCCATGATTCAACGCGATCGATCCGGTCCGCGCGGCGCACCCCGGGTCATGCTGGGAGAGGGCAAACGGCATCATGCTTCGAGCCGACCGAATGCCTGAGCTGCCGCGCCGAGTATGCCCGCATCGTTGTGGAGCTCTCCCGCCCGCACCTGCACGTCCTGGCCGATCTGGGGCCAGCAGAAGTCAGGGAGATTTCGTCGGATCGGCTCCAGAAGCATTTCTCCGGCATCCGAGACGCCACCCGAGACGATGCACGCCTCCAGGTCGAGCACGTTCAGGATGCTCCCAAAGGCCTGCGCGATCCAGCGTCCTGCCTCCTGCAGTGCGTCGATTGCAAGCGTGTCACCCGCCCGCGCGGCATCGACGACCGTCTTCGCGCTGATCTCACCCCCCGCCCTGCCGCGCTTCCGCAGCTTTTCCGCGTAGGCGCGTGAAAGCGCGGTTCCCGAGGCATACTGCTCGAAACAGCCACGGCTGCCGCAATTGCACCAGAGCCCGCCGGGATTCACGCAGATGTGCCCGATTTCGCCGGCAAATCCCCGCCAGCCGCGGTAGACGCGGCCTCCCATCACCAGGCCGCCGCCGATCGCGGTCCCCACCGTGATGAGCACGAAGTCCGTGAACGTGCGCCCGGCGCCGAATGCAAGCTCGCCGGCCGCGGCGCAGTTGGCATCGTTGTCGGCGAATGCGGGGACGGAGAATGCCGCCCCCAGCGCGGCCTGGACCGAGCGATTCTTCAGGGCCGGTATGTTTTCGCAGCCTCCGATCAGGAGACCTTCCTTCTTGTCGATGAACCCGGGGGTTCCAATGCCGACTCCGCGCAGACTCTTCCTGTCCGCGTGAGCCTGCAGAAGCCCGTCGAGGCAGCGCGCGACCGGCGCGACAATTTCGTCGAAACTGTCCTGGGCTTTCATCGCGACCGCGGCTTTCGCAAGTATTCTGCCCGTCCTGTCGACGAGGCCGATCTTTGCCGAAGTTCCGCCGAAATCGATGCCCGCCACGAGCTCCATCATCCCTGTCCTTATGTCCGCGCCGTTCGGAATAGCATGAAACCAAGGATAAGGAACAGGGTGAATGGAGCCCACGCTCCGGCAAGCGGAGGGATGACGCCATTCTTCGAGAGGATGCCCGTTACCATCTCGGACACGTAAAAGCCCACAGAAATGACGAGGGCGGAGAGGAGGCTCATCAGGAGTATGTTCTTCTTGAATGCGCTGCCCAGGCTGCTCGCGATGAAGGCGACGATGAGCGGCGTGCAGGCGAAGGAGAACTTCTTGTAGTAGTCCGTCAAGGCCTGTCGGTATGGCTCCACGGCGCCGGCGCGGCGGATGAGGGCGACGTAGCGCATCGACTCGTCCCGGCTCATTTCCTCCACGTTCTGCGACGGCTTTCGAAAGGCGTCGGGCGGTTCCGAAAGATCGGGCGATTCGTAGCTCTCCGACTGGGCGTCGGACATCAGGCGCGTGGACGGGTTCCAGGTGAAGACCCGGCATTTCTGCAGCACCCAGCGCGTGTCTTTCCAGTCCGCCCACTGCGCGTCGATCCTTCTGGCAAGCTGCATGTCGTCGTCGCGCACAACGACGGTCACGCCCGTGAGGCGCTTCTGCGCATCGTTGTAGTAGTCGGCATAATAGACGACACGCTGATCCGGGCTGGTCACGACGACATTGTTCTGGCTCAAGGTGGTCACCTGTTTGACCGCCAGGGCGTAGGTCTGGTTCTTGAGCTGAAAGGAAGGGATGACCACGGCATCCTCGAAGAAAAAGCCGCCGATGCTGATGAGCACCCCGATCACGAGGAAAGGGACGACGAGCCTGTGCAGGGCAATGCCCGATCCAAATATTGCAAAAAGCTCGTTGTTCGCGTAGAAGAGGCCAAGCGTGTAGGAAATGCCGAAAAGGAAAGACACCGGAAGCGCGAAGGAAATGCATTTGGGCATATAGAGGAGCGCGATCCAGACGACTTCCCGGATCCCTACGTCATGGGCGAAGTAACGCCATATATTTCCGAATATGTCGATGAGCTGCAGGAGGAGCACGAAGAAAACGAGCGCCACGCTGAATATGGGGATGAATTGCCCGAGGAGCATGCGGCGCAGGCGATTCACCGGCGCGCCCCCGTTGCAAAGAGGATCGATCCCGCGGCAAGCACGAGCACGTCGGGAAACCACATCGAAAGAGCCGGTGCCAGCGACATCCTGACCCCGAAGGTTTGTCCGGCGATGAGGAGCCCCCAGTAGATGATTGCGACAAACAGACCGACGCCGAAACCGACCGTGCGGCCGCTCCGCCGCGCGCGAAGGCCCACCGGAAACGCGAAAAATGCGAAGATCAGGCAGGCCACCGGCATGGAGAACTTCCGGTGCAGCTCGACCTCGTAGGACTGCAGCGCCGCGTCGGCGACGCTGCGATTCTTCTCTGTGTTGAGATCGCGCAGCAGCGACGCCAGTGAGGACCGCTGTACCCCTGCCTGGCCGGCATCGGCCGTGAGCTTTCTTTCTGCGGCGCGGAGGCCGCCCACGAGGGCTTGCGAAAGGCTGCCGACTTTCTCATCCTTCTGGCTTTGCGCCGCGTCCTGGTCCTTGCGACGAACGACGATCTGTTTCCAGACGTCCGCGGAGCTCATCGTGGAGGGCGTGAGCCCCCCGATCGTCGCGTTCGTGATGTTTTTCAGCAATATCGTGTAAACCATCGAATCGGAGACCGTGTAATCGAACCTGTCGCCTTCCTTCGGATAGCTCAACTGGGAGAATACCTTGTCGAGGGTCAGGGACACCGAGCCCTGCCGATCGGCGCTCGCGTCCAGGCGCGCCTGGCTCGCCGTGATGATCCGCCGGTTGCCTTCCGACGGGGCGTCGATGATGAGGATGTCCTTGATCTGGCGCCCGTCGACGGCGCCCGTGACGATCCACGACTTTTCATAGTGCTTCACGGAATAGGGCTCCAGCTCGAGGGCCGGGTTGGAGAAGAGGATGCGACGATAGAGCTCCGCGAAACGCATGTTGCCCAGCGGCATGAGGTAGTCGTTCATGCCGAATGACGCCAGGGAGAAAAGCACGCCGATGGCGAGCAGCGGCGCCACGAGCTGCCGCGGTGGAACCCCGAGTGACCCGAATGCCAGCAGCTCGTTGTCCGAAGACAGACGCCCCACGGCCATGAGCGCGCCCACGAGCGACCCGAACGGGAAAGAAAACGCGCAGACGATGGGAAGCGAATAGAGAATAAGGCGGACGACGTCCCAGAAGGCGACCTTCTTGGAGAATATCTCCTCCGCCATCACGAGGATCTGGTTCAGGAAAAAAAGGAAGAAAAAGAAGAGGAACGCGACGAGAAAGGCAAGCAGGAACTCCTTGCCGACGTAGGTCCAGGCAATCCTATGGGACCGCGCCATCCGCTGCCTCATCGTAGACGGAGACGCCCCCGCCCAGCGTGCCGAAGAAGACAAAGGGTACCCGCCATGCAATGGACGTGATATCCAGCGCCGTCAGGCCCTCTGCAATGCCGATTTTCCTCCACGTGCCCGTCTTTTTCGAGAGCACGCTCACCCCGCCGCCAAAGCTCCCGAAGTACAGCGCCTTGTCCGTCTCGACGCTCGCAAGGATCCAGTCATCCGCCAGCGCAGAACTGTCCTTCGTATAGTGCCGCAGATCGCCGGAATCCGGGGACCAGGCATAGAGCCCGTCGCCGTACGTCCCGATCCATATGACGCCATCCCGGGCAGGGAGAATCGTCGTGATGTTCTCCGCGGAGAACCCGGGACTGGTTTCAGAAAGCGCATTCATGGCGCCCGTTTTCAGGTCCATGATCAAGAGGCCGAAGCTCATCGTGCCGATGAGAAGCCGGCCGCGCGCCGTGTCTTCCGCAAGGCTGGTGATGAATGGTCCTGGAAGGCTTCCATCTGTGACAGGATCCCATCCCCCCTCGCCGCGGCGGAAAAGCCCCTCTCCGAGTGTACCCACAAAAAGTCCCGACGTCGTGGAGCGCACGACCTGGACCTTGCGGGGAGACGGCGGGCCGAAGTCGCTTTCCATGCCCCATCGCGCCGTTCCCTTGCCATACCAGGCAAGACCTTCGGCCGTGCCGATCCAGACACGTCGGTCCGCGACATCGATCGAGCGGGAGAAATGCGGCGCGTCGAATGAGTCCGGCACGCCCGCGGATACGGAGTAGCGCGCCACTCCCCCATTCCACGTGCCGACCCACAGATCATCGCCGTCCACGCGGAGGCAGGAGATATTGGAGTCGTGAATGCCCAGGTCGTTGGCGGAAAGCACCGACCAGAGCAGGCGGATGCTCATGGATCGGTAGAGCGCGGCTTCATTTGCCGGAAGCATTTTCGGATCGATGCGCTGGAAATAAGACCGTGCCTGATCCAGGTTCCTGCCGTGGTACAGGGAAAGCTCGGCCGCCCGCTGGAGTGCCAGCGCAAGATCGCTCTGCGTCCCGCTCACGCCGGCGCGGAAGCCGGTGACGACCCTGCCGTAATAGTCCAACGCCGCGGACCAGACGCGGGCGTTGTCATAGTGGCGCCCCAGCGCCTCGCCGGCGGCAAATGCGGCAGCCGAAGCCGGCGCTGCGTCGACGAGCTTCTGATAATAGTAGCGGGCAAGATACTCGTCGCCGGTGACGAGGGACCACGTGACGCTCAAGCCGAGTGAATCGATGACCAGGGGAGAATGCGGGAAGGCCGACCGCAACTGGCGCAGCCTGTCCAACGCACCCGCGGCATCACCATGGGCAAACGCATCCTTTGCGGCAGCAAGGGCTGCCGCGTCCGGTGCCGTCGTTCCCGCCGCTTGTGCAAAGAATGCCTGCGCACCGCCAAGGAAAAGCAGGAGGGCGAGCACGACGCCGGATAAGCGCGGCTGGGCGCGCCCGGATCCCCCGTGGTGCGGGTCACATTCCCGTCGATCCAAAACCGCCGCTCCCTCTCGCAGTTTCTTCTATCTGCTCCTCCCGCGCGAATGTCACGCGGCAGACCGCGCCGAAGACGATCTGGGCGATCCGGTCGCCTGACCTGATGCGGAAGTCTTCCTCACCAAGATTGACCAGCAGCACCTTGATCTCTCCCCGATAGTCGCTGTCGATCGTTCCCGGGCTGTTGAGCACCGTGATCCCGTGCTTCACCGCGAGGCCCGAGCGGGGTCGAACCTGACCTTCCAGCCCGACGGGGATCTGCATGCTGATGCCCGTCGGCACGAGGGCGCGCGCGCCCGGCTTCAGGATCAGTTCGTCGGCGATCAGGGCGCGCAGATCGGCGCCGGAAGCGCCCTCAGACTGGTATTCGGGAAGCGCCGCCTGCCGGCCGACGCAGCGAACGATCGGCGTCTCCATGGGCTATCTCCGTGTGACGCCTCGGGCATCGCCGCTGGCGAATGCGAAATCGAATCCGCGTATTCTGCCCAGTCCCCGGCTCCCGTAGGCGAGAAGGCTGAATGAATCCCGCCGCAGGCACGTGCGCGCATACGCCTCGATCTCATCCGCGCGGACCGCGCGGAGCGCGCTCACGGACTCGTCGAACTCCAGGATGCGGTCCATCATCATGAANNTTCATGCGCGTCTCCATGTCCTCCCGTGAGAGGATCATGCTGCCGACGAGATGGCTCTTTGCGTCGTCGATTTCCTGCGCGCTGAGCGGCTCCGCAAGCAGGCGCCCCAGCTCCTCATCGAGGGACCCGAGGAATCTGCGCGCCTGACCGGGGGTGCAATTGGCATAGATCGTCCACATTCCCACGTCGGAGAAAAATGTGCGAAACGAATACACGGTATAGCAGAGGGCCAGTTCTTCCCGCAGGCGCTGGAAAAGCCGTGAGCTCATCGATTCGCCGAAGGCCGTGCTGAAGACGAGTGATGTGTAGTAGTGCGGGATGTCATGCTGAAGCGGATAGCAGGTTCCGGCGTAGATCTGCACCTGGTTGAAACGATCCGACACAAAGGCCGCCCGCCGGCGCCAGCCGGGGAGCGCGCGCGCGGGAAGCGACGGTCCGCCGGGCGTGGCGTAGACGGCCGCGGCAAGGGAGCGCGCCTCTTCCAGGTCGAAATTACCGGCAACGGCAAATACGGTGTTGGAGGCGACAAGCCGCTCACGGTAGAACCTGGCCAGCGAGTCGCGGCCTATCCCGCGCACGTCTTCGACCTCTCCCGTGATCTTGTAGGCCAGGGAATGGTCGCCCCACATCTCGCGCAGGTAGCGGTCATGCCCCTTCTCTTCCGGCGAGTCATCCACAGAGCGGATCTCGTTGATGATGACCGCCTTCTCCTTTTCCAGCTCTTCCGGGTCGAGCAGCGAGTTGATGGTCATGTCGGTAAGCACGTCGAATGCGAGCCGCAGGTGCTCCCGCGGCATGATGGCATAGACGCAGGTGGTTTCTTTTTCCGTAAAAGCGTTGATGATCCCGCCGACCCGGTCGATCTCCTGCGCGATGGAACGGGCGGTCCGGCGCGCGGTCCCCTTGAAGAGCATNNATGCAGAGCGTGTCGGTGCGGTCGACTGGCTCGAGGAGCAGGGTCGCCCCGCTTGCCAGTCTCTCCGTGTGGATCACCCGTCTCTCCGCGGCGGACGATCGGAATACCCACCCGGCCTGCGCGGCCTGTCATAGCCTCCGCCGCGGGGGCGGTCCCCGTCGCGCCGGGGAGGCCGGCGTTCCGCGCGCTCCGTGAGGAGCGCCGGATTGGCATCCACGGCTTCCTTGGTGGCGAGGTTGACCCGGCCCATGTGGTCGATCTCCGTCACGATCACCGTGAGCTCCTGCCCTTCCTTGACCACGTCCTCCACCTTCTCCACCCGGGTAGCGGCCAGCTTGGAGATATGAACGAGGCCTTCCTTGCCAGGAAGGATTTCCACGAACGCGCCGAAATCCATGATGCGTTTCACCGGTCCGACATAGGTCTTGCCGACGACCGCTTCCTCGATGAGGCCTTGCACCATCTTCTGGGCCCTCTCGGCGCCTTCCTTCANNGTGATTGTAGATCGTGACGGTTCCATCGTCGTCGATATTGATCGTCGACCCTGTTTTTTCGCTCATGCCCTTGATGTTCTTGCCGCCCGGCCCGATGATCAGCCCGATCTTTTCCGTCGGGACCTTGATGGAGATCACCTTGGGCGCGAAGTCCGAGATATCGGTCCGCGGCTGCGCGATGGTCTGGTTCATGATTCCCAGGATGTGAAGTCTCCCCTCCCGCGCCTGCGCCAGGGCCTTCTTGAGGATCTCCGCGCTCACCCCCTCGATCTT
>PMDT01000232.1 GCA_003154555.1 Spirochaetaceae bacterium | reverse complement strand
TATTTGAACGGGAGATTGAAATGACAAGGAACGTGCTTGTTGTGCTTTACGTTGTGGCGTTGATTGCCGTTGTCGTTGGTGTAGATGTGCTGTTCTTTCGGCATCGAATCTGGGAACGGCTGATNNGGCTTGGCCGTTCTTGCCTGCCTCCAGAATTGCTCGTGTGTTTCGCCGCGGCCCGCGCTGATGCTCCGTCTCGACTTGTTCAGCAAAGAACGGAACTTTGGCGATCGCGACAAAAGTATGGCCTCAAGATCGTTATCGTCAGCAGGCGCTACAATCACTGCCACAGCTCGCCCCTTACGGGTGACCACTACAGGCCCGGTGGCTTCTGCCTCCTGCAAATAAGCACTGAATTTGGCCTTTATTTCGGCCAATGATGCTACAGTCATTGTGAAAACTCCTTCCCCGCGAAATACAACCTGTCTCGGACCTTCACTCCTATGGCCAATATCCACACTTCCCGCCGTTCCAACACGATCTCATAAAAGACACGAAATCGGTTCGCGGGACCGCAGCGTAACTCCCACGTCCCCCCAAAAGGCCCAGGAGTCTCCTCGAGCGGCTTTCGGTTGCGCGTTCTTTGGTCTGGAGCAAACGACAACTGCTCTTTGATGGTTTCCCCCAGAAGTCGAAAGTATCTCCGTTCAACTGATTTTATATGGGCGTGAACCTCAGGGGCGTAAAAAAGGGAGTAGCTGAACTGTCTGCGCACAGACTATAATTATAGTCAGGCATAACAGGAACGTCAATCCGCCGTCGGCGCTGCACCAATCGCAAGCGACGATGCCGGCCTGAGCACGATGCGCGGGTGCAGAAGCCCGGCAAATCTCTGGAGCATACGCGAAAGGAGCTCGATGCGGACGGGCCAGGGGCGGCGCCCGTCGGTCGCTGCGGCGCGGAAATCGTGGATGAGAAGCGCGTCTCCTGCCATCGTCATGGCGACACAGGCAATATGGGTGTAGGTCAGGGGCCAGCGCGCCAGGGCGTCGCGGGTCTGTATCCTGCCGTTGTACATGCTTTTCGAGTAATAGATCCCGATCAGGTCGCCGGGAGAAAGCTTTCCCGGGTCGAAACTCCCCTGCCCCAGTCTCCACACGACCTGGCCGCCATGTGCGGGCACGGTCACCTGGAAGGTCCATGCATCGCCGACCAGGCCATCGGCTTCGACCGAATCGTCCGGCAGGCCGAGGAGGAGGCACCGTGTCCGCGCGGCGGTCCACGCGCAGAGGGCATCGTTGGTGAGCTGCGGCAGGCTCATCCCGTCGGGAATCCAGCCGCGGTCCACCTGCGCAAGGACCGCCTGAAGCCGCTCGCGCATTCCCGTGTCCGGCAGCGACCCCGGAAGAGCGTCGCGGACCCTCTGTTCGTCGTCGGCCGAGAGGAATCGGTACGCCCAGGTTCCTGTCCCCTGGGTCGTGGCAGACGGCCGGGCTTCGGGCAGGAAAAACTCTTTCGTCAGCGCCGCTTCTGATGCGCACCCGGAAAGCAGGCACACGATTCCCAGGAGGCAAAAAGCGACGCGCACGGGAGTGCTATTCCCGGGGAGGCGTCCGCGGATAGAGGAATCTCTTGATCTTCTGCGACGGGGTTTTTTCGAAAGGCTCGCGCTGCAGCTCTACGCGGGAGAGACGGCTGAAAGCGGCAAGCTGCGCGTTCACTTCCTTCCTGATCCGCTCGAGAAGCTCTCCCGCGGCGTGCTCCGCCCGCGCCATGCTGTCCTGCACGGCGCTTACAAGGGCGGCAAGCACATCCGGCTTCAACTGCACGAGCGCCGCCACGCCGCCGGAATCGCCATAGACGAGCGATTCGTCGACAAGCGGCGACTGGTTGATCACCGCCTCGATCTCTTCGGGATAGATATTCTCCCCCGAGGCGCCCAGGATCATCGTCTTCGACCGGCCGCGGATGTAAAGATTTCCGTTGGCGTCGAACTCGCCAAGGTCGCCCGTGCGCAGCCAGCCGTCCGGCGTGAAAGCATCCGCGGTAGCTTCTGGATTGCGATAGTAGCCTTTCATCACCGTGGGGCCCTTCACCTGGATCTCCCCTTCCCGGGAGCCGGCCCGTACGTCGGCAATACGCACCGTAATGCCGGGGAGCACCGGCCCCGTGGAGCGCGGCCGTGTCGTGAACGGGGGGGCGCCCGCGATCAGCGGGGAGGTCTCGGTGAGACCGTAGCCGATTGAATACGGAAACATGGCCTGGTGGAGAAAGCGCTCGACATCGGGGGCAAGCGCCGCACCGCCGATGGCGAGGATCTTGATCCGGCCGCCGAATGTCTTTCGCAGCTTCCAGCCTGCAAGGAGGATGAGGATCCTCCGCACACCGGGAACTTTGTACAGGGGCATCTTTTCCAGCTTGGGAAGGACGCCCGAGCGGTAGATCTTCTCCACGACGAGGGGGACCGAGAGCACGATGGTGGGCCGGACCGAGGCGAGCGCCGGCAGGAGAGCGCTGGCCGAAGGAGGCCGATCGAGATACGTAATGGAGGCGCCGCAGCTCACGATCAAGACGAGACCAAGCGTGCACTCGTACGTGTGCGCGAGGGTAAGGATGGACAGGACCCTGTCCCGGTGCGTGACGTCGACAAGATGACGCGTGGCCTCGGCGTCGAAGACGATGTTGCGATGCGTGAGCATGACGCCCTTGGAGTGCCCGGTCGTGCCCGAGGTATAGATGATCGCGGCCAGGTCATCGGGCTCGACGGAGGGCAGGAGGATGCGCGTCTCCGGCTGCCGGTCGAGTGGCTCGATGGGGAGCACGAGGCGCGGCCCCTCCCCGATCTTCGGCCTCAGCTTTTTCGAGACGATGACGGCCGCACACCCGGCGTGGTCGAGGATGTGCTGGATCTGGCTCTCGGTGAACTCCGTCATGATCGGGACAACGACGGCTCCCAGGGAGGCGATCGCAAAATAGGCGATGCCCCACTGCGGCATGTTCTCCGAAAGGATGGCGACCCTGTCGCCGGGACGGATGCCGTGTCCGCGCAGGAGCGAGGCGGTTCCGCGGACGCGCACGCCGAGTGTCTCATAGGTGAGCGGCACTGCGCCGAGCATGCCCAGCGCGGGCCGGCGCGAAAACGCGCGCGTGCTGCGCCCGAGCACACCCGGAAGCGTGAGAAGCGATGACGACTCCATGCGTGCTTCAACCGGAATCATGCTCGATCCATCCTTTGCCACAGGGCGCGCGCGGCGGCCTGGGCCTCCGCGTACAGGGACGATGCATCCAGGCGGAAGACCCGGCTTTCCATCACGATCTTCCCGTTGACAATCACGGTGTCGACGTCGCGCGAGCCCATTCCGAAAATGACGTGGCCGGCGACATTCTCCCGCACGAGCGGCGTGGGGGGGTCGTAATCAAGAACCACGAGGTCCGCCTTGTACCCCTTCTCCACGCGGCCGAAGCTCTCCCCGAAGCTGCGATGGAGGAGATCGTTGCCCGCGTGGAGGAAACGCATGAATGCGCCGGGGCCGAGCGGTCCGCCGGAGTCCCGGTGGCGGAAGTAGGCGAACTTCGCTTCCAGCAGCATGTCGGAGCCGATGCCGTCGGTG
>PMDT01000022.1 GCA_003154555.1 Spirochaetaceae bacterium | reverse complement strand
TCCGCAGGGGCCCTTGTCCGGCGACGCGAACAGGTCCCGCATCCAGCGCATGTCCAGCGCGCCGACGCTGGGATGATTCATGATGAAGGGGGATCCCTCCCGCGCGAGCTGGGAGAGGACCAGGCCGGCGAGCTGCCCCGCGTTGCCGAGCGCCATCATCCCCGCCACGCTCATGGGCGCCGTCGACCCGCGGCAGTTCGCGGGGGCGTAGATCGTGGGGAGGTTCCGCTCCGCCGCGCTGAGGAGCCTCTCCACGCTCTCCTCGTTGTGGCGGAAGGCGGAAACGGTGTTGACGTAATTGATGACGAAGGGGTGTCGCTCCAGCTCACGCTCGCCGCCCGCAACGGCGGTGGCCATGGAGATCGCGATCTCCGTGCTGGCCTTCTCGATGCCGCAGAATACGATCGGTTTCGTGCTCAGCTCGAGCATCGCCTTCATCTGGTGTCTCTCGTAGATCCGCGCGGGAACATCCGACGGGATGAACATGGACATCAGGAAGTCGAGGTTGGGAAGCGAGTCCACGAGGCGCACACCGTTCTCCAGATCCCGCAGCAGCGCCTTGCGGAGATCTCCCGTCTCTGGATCATGGATCCAGGCGCAGTCAGAGCCGACGCCGAAATAGCACGCCCCTTCCCCGAATGACATGGCGGGCCGCCCGTTACGGTCGTGGATGACAATGTCGCGGGGAGCCGTCCCCAGGGCCTTCTCTGTGAGCGCGCGGGGAATCCGCACGAGATTGCCGTCCAACACCGCGGCGCCCGCCCCGCGGAAGAGCGCGAGCGCCCGTTCGGAGCAGAAGCGCATCCCGATATCAGCCATGATCTCCAGACTCGCATCGTGGAGAAGATCCTGCTGCTTTTCCGTCAGCCAGTTCTGGGAGCACCCGGCGAACCTTCTTGCGGAAGGGACCTTCGGCGACACGCTCATGTCGAGGACTCCTTCTTCCACCGCACCGCGACCGGCATCACAATGAGGGCCTCCGCAGGTGCCAATCCGTGGCCTTCTCGTATGCGTGAGCGGCCCTCAAGACGGTCTGCTCGTCGAACGCCCGCCCCACGATCTGAAGCCCCACGGGGAGCCCGGCGGAGAATCCGCACGGGAGAGTGAGAGACGGCAGCCCCGTGATGTTGAACGGGCTCAGGTATTGCGTGTGCAGGGCGGTCACCCCCATGACCGTATCGCCGATCGTGATGTCGCTCGAGCCTATCTTCGTGGCCGTGATCGGCGTCGACGGCCCGACCAGGAGGTCGACCTTTGTGAACAGCTCATTGCACTGCCGATTGAAGAGCACACGTGACTGCTGCGCCTGGATGTAGTCGGCGGCGGATACGAACAAACCGGCCTCGAGGCGCATGCGCAGGGGCTCGTAGAGTCCAGACCCCTTCGTGCACACGAGCTCGCGGTACGCGGCCGCACCCTCGACCAGGAGGAGGATTGTCGAGATGGATTCATAGTAGTGATAGAGCGGCCATGTAACCTCGTGGACGGTTGCCCCGAGGGCCCTCATCTCCTCGATGGCGCGCAGCACTGTCTCCTTCACCGTGGGATCCACCGGGACCTCGAAGAACTCTTTCGGCATCCCGATGCGCAGCCCCTTGACATCTCCCGTAAGCGCCTTCGTGTAGTCGGGCACGGGCATGTCGGCGGAGGACGCGTCCTTCGGATCGAAGCCCGCGATGGCATTCATCACCAGGGCGTTGTCTTCCACAGTCCGAGTCATGGGACCCGGAGAATCCAGGGACCACGAGAGCGTGGTCATGCCGCGCCGGCTGAGACGTCCATAGGTCGGTTTCAGGCCGACGATCCCGCAGAGGGCGCAAGGAATGCGAACCGACCCTCCCGTGTCGCTGCCCAGCGCGAAGCCCACCTCGCCGGCCGCAGTCGCCGATCCCGAGCCGCCGCTCGAGCCGCCGGAGACAAGGCTCGGGTCCCAGGGGTTGTGCATGTGACCGTAGTCGAAGTGACCTTCTTCCGCGATTTCTCCGTATGCCAGGGGGTTCAGGTTCGCCTTCCCGATGAGGATCGCCCCTGCCTCCTTCAGCCTTGCGATGAGGGTGCTGTCCTCGTCGGGAACGCGCGTATCGTAGATACGGGTGCCAAGGGTCGTTCTCACCCCTTTCGACAGGAACAGGTCCTTTGCCGTCATGGGAATGCCATGGAGGGGGCCCCGGTAACGGCCCGCCGCGATTTCTTTTTCGGCTTTCCGAGCCTCGTCCAGGGCCTGCTCGGAGAGAACGGTGATGAAGGAGTTCAGTCGCGGTTCCAGCAACTCGATGCGGGCAAGGTATGCCGTGACGAGGTCCACGGGAGAGATATCCTTGCCCTCGATGAGCTTCGCAAGCCGGCTGACACTGAGAAAGCAGAGCTCGGTGCTATTCATCTCTCCTCCCCGAAGGCGGCTGAAAAACCATGGCCGGATCGATGCCCGCAAGATCAAGTTCGCTGATCCTCCTGAGTTTCGGCATGTAACGCTGGATGAAGGTGTGAAGATCCTTCTCGCTGGAGGACGCCCGGCTCTTCTCCTCCTCCCCCCGGATCTTCGGCAGAAGCTCCTTCAGGTACGCGTACAGGCGTTC
Organism: Spirochaetaceae bacterium; assembly: GCA_003154555.1. Taxonomy (GTDB): domain Bacteria; phylum Spirochaetota; class Spirochaetia; order SZUA-6; family Fen-1364; genus Fen-1364. The sequence goes on along the minus strand of PMDT01000022.1, from coordinate 10,682 downwards.
CATGTGCGGGTCATCGATGTCCAGGCCTGCCGCGAGAGCGAGAAAGTGAAAGGACTGTCTGTCCAGCTCTTCAACCATGGCGTCTCTCCTTCTCCGACAATCGTACCGATCTCCCCGGCATGCGGAGTCATTATCCTTCGAACACGGTGCAAACCCGCCCCTTCTTGATCACAGAAGAGACCAGATTCCCGCCGAGCCGTTCCATGAGCTGCACGTGACTGGAAACCTGCCAGACGACGAGATCGGCCTGCTTGCCGACCTCGAGACTCCCGACGCGGTCGGCGCGGCCCACCGCGTGTGCGGCGTTGATCGTCGCGGCGGTGAGGGACTCGGCCGGCGACATGTGCATCGTGCAGCACCCCAGTGCCATCACGAGCTGCATCGATTCGACGAGGCAGCTCGGATTGAAGTCCGTTCCGAAAGCCACGGCGACGCCTCGCGCAATGAAGCGACGGGCGTCCGCCGGCCCGGGCAGGCGATGGACCAGAGGCACGGCAGGCAGGAGGACGGCGATGACTGCCGACGACGCCATTGCCTCGATCCCCGCGGCAGAGGAATGTATGCAGTGCTCCGCTGAGATCGCATTCCACCGGGCGGCGGTTTCGGCGCCACCAACCGACGAGAACTCATCCGCGTGCACCTTTATGCCGAGCCCATGTGACTGCGCTGCTGCATAGAGCGCGGCGGTCCGGTCCGCCGGGTAGGCCGTGCCCGAATCGCAAAACTGCGCCAGTCCTCCGCGCGCCACCGCGGGAATCATCTCCTCAACGACCAGGCGCAGGTACTCGTCCCTCCTGAGTGCATATTCCACGGGAATGTCGTGGGTACCGAAGAAAGTGGGAACGCATTCCACGGGGCCGTCGAGGTCCAGCCTCCGGATGACCTCGAGCAGCTTCAACTCTCCCGCGGTATCCAGGGCATAGCCGCTCTTCGCTTCGACGGTCGTCGCGCCGTTCCACAGCATCCGGCGGAGAACAACTCGTGCCCGCTGCAGCAGATCTTCGAAGCGGGTTTCGCGGGTCTGCGCAACCGTCACGGGCACTCCGCCCCCGCGCTCCACGATCTGCTCGTAGGAGAGGCCTTCCACCACCTTCTGGATGAACTCTGACTCGCGCGAGCCCCCGAACACCAGATGGGTATGCGCATCCACGAGGCCGGGGGTGACAAGCCTCTCCTGGGCATCGAGCAGTCGGGTGCGCGGTCCGACGATCACTGTCTCGCGCACTTCCTCCAGGGATCCAATCGCCGCGATCCTGCCACCGGCGACAGCCACAGCCCCCCGGGGAAGGATGCCGGCGTCGCTCATCTCCGCGCCGAGATGCGGGCGGCCGTGGGGCTGCGCAAGCGTGGCCACTTCGGATGAGTTGTAGATCAGGAGGTCTGCTTCCCGCCGGTCCATCACGTCACGCGGCTGTCGCGCCGCCCTCCCCTCTATCCCAGCGCTCCGACGGCATTCTCCACTCCCTCCAGCAGCCTCCCGTCCTCAAGGAGGGCAGCCACCGCCGCGATGTCGTCATGGAAAATCCGCGCGCGGTCGTCGTTGAGCCACGGTACCTGAGACCTCACGATCTGGTGGGCACGTCGGGTGCCGACGCCGCACGTGTCGACGCCCACGAAGTCGACGCCCTGTGCCGCGCAGAGACACTCGATGGCCAGGACGTTCTGGAGGTTCTTCGCGATGTCCCGCGCCTTCCGCGCGGCGATGGGGCCCATGCTGACGTGGTCCTCCTGATTCGCCGCGGTGGGTATGTTGTCAACGCTTGCGGGATGGGCAAGGGCCCGATTCTCTGAGGCGAGGGACGCCGTCACGATCTGCAGGATCCCGAAGCTGCACCCGAGCGCGGCATGCTCGGACAGGCTCGAGGGCAGGCCGCTCAGATGGGGATCGATAAGGCGCGCGGTCCGCCGGTCGCTGATATTCCCGAGCTCCGTGAGCCCGATCGCCAGGAAGTCCATGGATACCGCGATCGGTTCGCCGTGGAAGTTCCCTCCTGAGATAACGTCTCCATCGTCGGCAAAGATGAGGGGGTTGTCCGTTGCAGCATTGACCTCGATCTCCAGCATGCGGCGGACAAATCCCAGGATCTCCCGCACCGCACCGTGCACCTGCGGGATGCAGCGAAGGCTGTACGCGTCCTGGATGCGGGGATTCGTCGCCGGCGCTGCAATCGCGCTTCCGGCGAGCAGCCTCCTCATGTTCTCCGCCACTGCCACCTGGCCGGGGACCGGCCTGACCCGATGAATGCGCTCGTCGAAAGCGGCGGCCGTTCCTCGAAGGGCCTCGAGGCTGAAAGCCCCCGCGATGTCCGCGATGCGCGCAAGGCGCTCGGCCTTCAGGAGCGTCAGCGTCCCTACCGCGGCCATCGCCTGCGTGCCGTTGACGAGCGCCAGGGTCTCTTTCGGGCCCAGCACGATCGGCGCGAGATGGGCGGCTTTCAGGGCGGCCATGCCGTCCAGGTGCTGCCCGTCCCTGCGCGCCTCGCCCTGCCCCGTGAGAAGCAGCGCCATGTGCGCCAGTGGCACCAGGTCGCCGCTCGCGCCGACCGATCCCTGCTGAGGTATGATCGGGGTGATCCCCGCGTTCAGAAGGGACAGGAGGGATTCGATGATGCACATCCGCACGCCCGAATATCCCTTCGCGAGTGTGTTCGCCCGAAGGAGCATCATTGCCCTGCACGTCTCTGCCGGGTACTCCTCCCCGACACCGGCGCTGTGGCTCCTCACCATGTTGTTCTGAAGCAGGGCCGACTGGGTCTCGTTGATGCGCACCTCGCTCAGGTGCCCGAGCCCGGTGGTGACGCCGTAGACTTTCCTGTTGTCCGCAAGGGCCTGCTCGACCACCCGCCGGGAGGCAAGAATCCCCGGCCGGGCCGCATCGCTCAAAACCGCCCTGGTCCCCTGCAAAGCCACGCGCTCGATCGCCTCAAGGGTCAGATTTTCGCCGTCGACTACAACTGGTTCCATTGTCATCTCCCGTTTCTTTCCTCGTCCAACGCCAGGATCGTGGCTGCCAGCAGCAGCGTCCGCGGGACGATGGTGCTGAGGACAACCCGCTCGTTGCGGCTGCAGTCATCGAGCGATACAGGTCCCATCCCGTCGAGGGTCGCCACTCCCTGCGCGGCGACGAGGCTCCCGTCAGACCCGCCGCGCGTGTGCTCCTCCGGCAGGGGGATACCGATCCCGGCGGCGATTGCGGCGGCCGTTTCGTACATGTGGACCGTGCCCGCCGAGCGGGGAAACGCTGGACGTGTCATGCCCCCCTCCACGTCAACCGTGACCCGAGGGTCATCCGCGACAGCGGCGATCTCCCCGATCCGCCGCATCAGCCTTTCGGCCTCTTCCCGGTCAGGCGCACGGAAGTCCACCTGCATCTCCGCGGAGGCGGGGATGACCTGGCGCGCTTCACCGCCCTTGAAGACCCCGACGTTGACGATGATTCCCTGCTCGTTTTTCGTGAGGGCCTCCAGGGGAGCTACCTTTGCCGCCAGTGCTCTCACGGCGCTCGCCCCCCGCGCATAGTCCACGCCGCAGTGCGCCGACACGCCGTTTGCCCGGATCACGAACTTGCCCACCACGGATCGGGATGTCACGACGCCGCCATTCTCCCTGCCCGGCTCCATGACGAACGCCCAGTCCGCGCGGCGCGCCTCGCCCTCGATCAGCGGCCGGCTGTACGGGGTGCCCAGCTCCTCGTCCGGAACGAGAAGAAAGGAGATGGTCTCCAGCCTGCACGCGCCGTACGCCTGCAGCGCCTCCAGCGCGCCCAGGGCGACGATCAGCCCGCCCTTCATGTCCCCCACGCCCGGCCCGCGGGCAAGGCCGTCAGCGCTCACCGTGTAGGGCCAGTCCCGCAGCGTGCCCGTGGGCCACACGGTGTCCAGGTGCCCGAGAAGGAGAACGCGCCCTTTCCCGCCGTGCTTCCGGCGCGCCACGAGCTGATCGCCAAACGCTGCCTGCGGGTAACGTTCCACCTGCATCCCGACCCGCTCCAGCTCCCGCTGGAAAAAGGCCCCCGCGCGATCCACGCCGGACTTGTCGCTCGACCAGCTCTCTATTTCCACGAGACCGCGAAGAAGGTCCCGTTGGCGTCCCTCCAGGCTCCTGACGATGTCCGCGAGCAGCGGATCCACGTGTGCCACGCCTGTCCTCACTCCACGCTCATGAACTTCTCCAGACCGACGACGCGCTGGATGACGAAGACGAGCACGATCGTCAGGGCGATCAGCATCGTTGCCATGGCGGCAATCGTCGGGTCGTCCTTGTTCCGAATGTAGCCCATCGCCGCGATGGACAGTGTCGAAGTCTTGTACGAGGTCAGGAAGACGACCACGGAGACGTCATCAAGCACCGTGGCGAATACGAAGATCATGCCGCCAACGATGCCCGGCCGGATCTGGGGCAGCACGACCCTGCGGAAAGTCGTCCAGCGGCTGGCCCCGAGGTTGACGGCTGCCTCTTCGGTGTTCGGGTTCAGCCCGTGCATGTTTGCGCTGATGGTCCGTACCGTGTATGGCAGGCAGATCAGGGTCATTGCGATGACGAGGTTGCCAAAGCTCCACGTAAACCCGATCAGCTTGAACATCGTCATGAATGCGATGCCGGTGACCACGCCAGGAATAATGATCGGCGACATGAGCAGGGCGTTGATGAAGGCCGCTGCCCTGAACTTCCCGCGGATGAGCCCGTAGGAGGCCGCCACCCCCATTGCGACCGACAGGGGAGTCACAACCGCGGCGAGGGCCAGGCTGATGAGAGCTCCGCTGCGGAAGTAGTGCAGACGGAAGAAGTTCGCGTACCAGCGCAGCGAGAGGCCTGTCGGGGGGAAGTGAAAGTAGGCGGACTCGTTGAACGAGTAGAAGATGACGAACAGCACGGGCAGGATCAGGAAGGCGATGATCAGGGCCGCCATCAGGCCCAGAGGCCACCCCAGTGCCCCGGGTTCGCGGGTGAGCTTCGGCGCCGAGCCTTTATTCATTGTACACCCTCCGCGCCAACCGCTGCAGCCGGGTCATCACCGTCACGACAAAGATCGAGACCACCAGAAGGATCGCGGCGAGCGTTCCCGCAAACGGGAAATCGAAAGTGATGTAGATGGTCTCGTAGATGATATTCGACATCATCTTCACCCTGCCGCCGCCGAGCATCATGGGGAAAAGGAAGGCGCTGAGTCCCAGCGAATAGGTCAGGGACGCGGCTTCGACGATACCGGGCAGCGTCAAAGGGAACACGATCCGGCGGAAGACCGTCAGGCGCGACGCGCCCATGTTCACCGCGGCCTCTTCAAGGGTACGGGGAACGTTGCGGATCGGCCCGATCAGCGAGAATGCCGCATAGGGAATCACGAAGTACACGAGGCAGATGATCACCCCCGTCCAGTTGTACAGGAAATGGATCGACGTCTTGACGATGCCCAGGGCCTTGAGGGCCGTGTTGATGAGGCCGACATTTCCCAGCAGGACCATCCAGGCGTACACGATCGTGATGCCGCCCACGAGCAGCGGTATGATCATCGCGCCCATCATGAGCTGGCGCAGCGTTTTTGAGGCGGTCCGCGCCACGCAGTACGCAAGCGGGTAGGCAAGGAGCAACCCGATCACGGTCACCTGCGCGGCGCGNNCGAAGCTCCAATTGCCGGTGACCTGCGATGTACCCGGCACCATCTCACGGAAGCTCAGTATGATAAAGGAGCCGTAGCTTGCCAGGAAGAACGCGATGATTACAAGGGTCGGCAGCAGGATGAGCACCAGGCTGCGGGTGGGGATCGTCTTGAAATCGGAGACGGGGCCTCTCCGCGGCTTCTTCAGCGCGCTCATGTACCGGCCCCGCTTTCCGGAAGCAGCACACAGTAGTCCCCTTTCAGGGTGACTGTCATTGGTTCCCCGACGCCGAACGCGCGCGTGCGGTCCGTCCGCTGCGCCTCCCCGCGGACGAGCTTGCCGTCCGGCAGCCGGACCTCGTAGACGACCCGGGCCCCGAGGTTCATGAGGAACTCAAGGGTCCCCGGGACCGACAGGACATTGGATGCCTCCCCCGCCTCGGCCCCCGCGGATTCCTCCCGGCGGACCAGGCTGACGGACTCCGCCCGGAACGCAAGGGTCACGTGGTCCCCCTGCGGAGCGGCGCGCAGCGGCACGACCAGGTCCGGTCCCTCCGTCACGTGCACGATCGCCTGGTCGGCCGTCCGGCGGACAACCGTCACCGGCAGGAGGTTTTCCATTCCCAGGAAACCGGCGACGAAGCGCGACCGTGGCGAATCGTAGATGTCCAGCGGCGTCCCCTCCTGCTCCACCCGGCCCTCGTTCATGACCACGATCCGGTCGGACATGATCAATGCTTCCTGCTGGTCGTGGGTGACAAAGAGCGTCGTAATGCCGAGCTTCTGCTGGAGTTTCCTCACCTCGACCTGCATCTCATCGCGGAGTCGTCGGTCGATGGCGCCAAAGGGCTCGTCCAGCAGAAGCGCCCGTGGTTGAATGGCGATGACCCGGGCAAGGGCGACTCGTTGCTGCATGCCCCCGCTGAGCTGGCTGGGATAGGCGCCTGAGAACTCCGCGAGGTGGACAAGGTTGAGGACCTCCTCCACGCGTTTCTGGATCGTCGACCGGTCGAGATGGCGCATCTGCAGCCCGAAAGCGCAGTTGTCGAACACCGTCATGTGCGGAAACAGGGAGTAGTTCTGGAAGACGAGCCCGACGTTCCGCCGCGCGGGCGGAACCTCATCGACGCGCTCCCCCGCCAGCCACACCTCCCCTTCCGTCGGCCGCACGAAGCCGGCGAGAGTGCGCAGGAGGGTCGTCTTGCCGCAGCCGCTCGGCCCGAGGAGCGTCAGCAGCTCCCCGCGGCGAATCGAGATGGATACACCGCGGAGCGCCTCGATCGACCCGTACCGCTTGCGGATGCACTTGAACTCGACGTCGAAACCTCTGTCTGGCATGCGCCTGTTACTCCCCTCGGAACCCGTGCGAAATGGAAAGCGTCTCCCTCCTGCAGCGGAGGGAGACGCCGATGAGTGCCACTATTTCCCGATCACGATCTCCCGGTTCCAGCGATCCATCCATTCGGGCTGGTGCGCGTTGACCGTGTTGATGTCGAGCACGAGCAGGTCATCAAGCTTGGGCACTGCTGCCTCCAGCTCCTTGGCGGGGGCCACCTTTGTGTTCACCGGGATGCACTTCCATTCCACGACGGTCTTCTGCTGTGCAAAGGGGTGAACCATGAAATTGATGAACTCATGGGCAAGGGCCTCTTTCCCGCCCTTGATGACGGTGAGCACGTCGTATTCCAGCGGGGCCGGCTTCGGTGTCAGGAACTTGGCCGGTACGCCACTTTCCACCATGAACCCGTAGTAGTCCGCGCCGCCGACCGCCACCGCAATCTCGCCCTGCGCAAGGAGTTGCCGAGGTGTCTCGTCCGAATCGTAGATGTTGCCGACATTCGGCATCAGCTTCTTGATCTTGGCGAAGCCCGGATCGATGTTGAACTCGCTGCCGCCTCCCAGGTACGCCGCCACGACGAGGAACTCGTAGGAGGCGCCGGCGCTGGGGATCGACACCTTGCCCTTGAGCGAGGGATCCCAGAGGTCTTCCCACTTGGTGATCGGCTTTGTGACCATGTCGGTGCGGTAGGTGATGCCGAACGGGTAGTAGTAGGCGGTCACGTAATTCTTCCCGATCGTCTTCGGCATCAGGTCCTGCTTGTCGGTGAGGCGCGACTGGTCGATGTCCGCGAGCAGCCCGGCCGGGCAGCGCGCCACGACGCTGGGAGTCGTGAACCAGACGTCGACAGTCGGCTTGCTCATCTCGGCCTGGAGCTTGATGAGGCCGTCACTGGCGTTCTCCTGGCTCTCGTTTCTGATGGTCACGCCGAACTCTTTCTCGAACTCGGCCGCCGCAGCCTGCATCGATTCGTCCCAGCCGCTGCCCCACATCAAAAGGGTCAGTGTCTGGCCCTTGTACTTGTCCGCACCGGTTGCACCCGCATTCTCCTTGCCACCGGACGCGCCTGCGATGGATACGAAACCGAACAGGCCGAGGACGACCATGCAAGCAAGTATCCGTCTCGACCCTTTGCGCACGAAGGACATCTTCATGACAGTCTCCCCCTTATGTGTGATTTCAGTCTTGCATGACGACATGCCCAGAAGCCGCACATCTTCTTCCGCGTGACCCTCCTTTCCCGTGGTAGTTTTCCCTTTCGATTCATCCCCGTGCCGCGCCCTTCCCCTGTGAGCCCCCGAGTGAGAGCTCCTGTATCCCCGCCTTGCGGACGTTCGCAACTGCCTCGCTGTATCCCGCATCGGCATACCGAAGCATGCCCAGGCTCGTCTCGGCGTTCAGGGTCCTTTGAAGCCTCAACTCTCCCGCCGGCGTGCCGTCCGCCACCACGGTCGTCCCGCAGCTCACCCCGGTCCCGGCAGCACCCCCGGCGGAGGAATGGATGGTCACGAGGTCCGCTCGGCAGGCGACGTTGAGCAGCGCGTTGAGCAGTGGCCAATCGGCGATTGCATCGCTCCCATCGGGCATGTTCTCCGTCTCGCGCCAGGGCAAGGCTGCGGATGCGCCATCCAGATTGTCCCGCGCAAAGGCGACAGGACCGTGCAGGACACCGGTCCGTACCATTTCATTGACAAGCATCGCCAGCCGCGACCGCTGGCCGTGCTTCAGCCAGCAGATCCGGGCAGGAAGCCCCTCCCCCTTGATGGCCTTTCTGGCAAGATCCACCCATTGGCTTGCGTAGGGGTCGTCCCCGAACTCCCGCAGCACCAGCTCGTCGATCCGCGTAATGTCCTCTGGATCACCGGAGATGGCAATCCATCGGAACGGCCCCCGCCCCTCGAAAAAGAAAGGGCGGATGAATCGCGGCATGAAGCTGGGTATTTCGAAAGCCTTCTCTACTCCCGCCTCCTTCGCCTGCGCGCGGAGGTTATTTCCATATTCAAAGACGAGGGCGCCCGCCGCCTGAAACGCCAGAAGGGCTTCCACGTGCGTTCCAATAGACTGGAATACCTTCTTCAAGTAGGCCGTGAGGTCCCGCCCGCGGAGCTCGGATGCCTCCGCGAGCGAGAAGCCCGCGGGGATGTAGCCGTCCACGGGATCGCTCGCCGAGGTCTGGTCCGTGACGATGTCCGGGATGACTTTGCGCCGCAACAACTCCGGCATCACCTCGGCGGCGTTTCCCACGAGCCCGACCGACAGCGGCGCCCGGTCCCTCAACGCCTTTTGGCACATGCGCAATGTCTCGTCGAGATCCTCGCAGACCCTGTTGCAGTATCCCGTTCTGACTCGCCGCTCAATCTTCGCCCGGTCCACGTCGATCACGATCGCGACCCCGCCATTCAGGGTGACCGCGAGGGGTTGAGCGCCGCCCATGCCGCCGCAACCGCTCGTGACCACCAGGCGGCCGGCGAGCGTGCCCCCGAACTTCTCGTGGGCCGCCGCCAGGAACGTCATGTACGTTCCCTGCGCGATCCCCTGGGTCCCGATGTACTGCCATCCGCCCGCGGTGAACCCCGCCGGCATTGTCAGTCCGCGGCGATCGAGGTCGTAGAAGACTTCGGGGACTGCCCACCGGCCGACGAGATTGGCATTCGCCATGACGACTATCGGCGCGTCGGCGTACGTGGTGAAAAGGCCGATCGGCTTCCCCGACTGAATGACCAGGGTCTGCCCTTCTTCCATTCCCTGGAGGGCGCGCACGATCCGGTCGAACGAGTCCCAGTTCCTGGCCGCCCGCGCCCCCGCGGTGTATACGACAAGGTCTTCGGGCCGCTCTCCAACCTCGAGGACGTTCTCGAGCATGCGAAGGAGAGACTCCTGGCGCCATCCCTTGCATCGCAGCGTCGCCCCCCGCATTGCCCGAATCTGTCGAGCCATACGCAACTCCTCTGGAATATAAAACGCTCAGCAGTCTTTCCGCACAGGCCGGCTCATGTGCGGCCTCGCGTGACCTTCTCGATCTCCTTCAGAATCTCCGGCGGCTTGGGAATCACGTGGTGCTCCGCGAGCAGCCGTTGTGCCTCCTGGTTGCATCTCTTATAGAGATCCGGCTTCCCGAGCTGTTCCCAACGGTCGAAGCGGGAGCGGTCCAGGAGCCGGGGCATGAAAAGCGCCTGACGGAAATTGTCGAAGGTGTGGTCATCCGCGAGGAACATGGAGCCAGGCCCTCCCCTGGCCACCCTCTCGATCGCGTCGACTGCGAGTGTCGTGCGGTTCACCGGGATTCCTTCGACGAAATGGCGGCTCATGCCGATCAGCTCGTCGACCATCACCACCATCTCGAGGGATGAGGTGGTTCCGAACTCCAGGTATCCCACGTCGTGGATCAGGTTGGCACGGCAGAGCATCGAGGTGATGACGGAGAACATCGCCTCCGCGCCTGCCTGGGCATCAAGGATCTTCGAATCGGATGCCCCGGCATACGCCCAGATGGGAATGTGATAGATTTCGTCCCGCATGTCGGCAAGGGCCGCCTGCGTCAGGCTCCATTCGGGGCAACCGTAGGAGACGACCGTGGAGTTCATATCGAGGACGCTCACGTTCGGCCCGAAGACGAANNGCACCCGCCAGCGTTACCGGCGCTCCCCCTCCCGCGTTCGATCCCGAGGGAAAACAGACCGGAATCCGGTTCTTCGCGCAGAAGATCAATTTCTCCACGACGTCATCCGGGAAGTGGAGAGGACTGAT
>PMDT01000415.1:186-7102 GCA_003154555.1 Spirochaetaceae bacterium | reverse complement strand
TCGGGTGAGGTGTGGTAGAGATAGAGACCGCGGGCGGTGGGCTGGGGCCGGGTCCAGCTGCCGATCGTCTCCGGTGTCACCAGCTCGCCGCCGGGGATGGCCGTCTGGGCAGCATAGCGCGCGACCAATGCCTTCCGCATGTCGGCAAAAACCGCGGCGGCGCTCCTGCCCGTGACTTCTTTTATCGCCTGGAAAAAGTCACCCGTCAGGGACCCGAGATACGTGTCCAGAATTCGCCGGAACGTATCCTCACCGTAGTTTCTCTGGAGCCAATCGATGAGCGCGTAGCCCGCGACATAGATTCGGCCAGGGGGCGGAAAGTCCGACAGGTACGATGCCTGCTCGAGACTTCCGAAGCTTCCCTCCTCCGCGGCCGCCTTCGTATAGATTTCGAAGAGGGGGTTGCGCCCCCTGCCTCCACTGCTGAACTGCGTCTCGTCGTACACGGCGGGTCCCTCCACCGCCCAGCCGGGCAGCAGCGCGATCGCCAGGCCGGCCGCATCGTCGCCGAAGACCAGGGACAGGGCGTGCGGGATGCCGCGNNAGCCAGCTTTCGGTGCGGGCGCCGAGGAAATGATCGATGGGCGCGGTGAGATAAAGGTCGATGCGATCGGGCACCGCCATGGTCACGCCATTCGCGTCGTCGCGTCTTCCCCGGATGACGCAGGGAACCTTCGCCGGCCGTGAATCGAGAAATTGCGTCACCTTGTCGTAGACATCTTCCGCGAATGTCAGCAGCTCATCCACGTAGGAGCGGTCGCGCGGCTCGTAGATGAAAATGAAATGCTTCGTTTCGGCCTTCTGCCAGCCGGCCTGCTCGGCGGAGGAAAACGCCGGGACGAGCATCACGAAAAGCGCCGCCAGCGTCACGATGCGGGAGAACCTCACGGCATTATCCTTTCATAGTCCACGAAGCGATGCGGCCAGGGGCTGCCGGGATCGGAAGCGGCCGGGGTCTCCGCAACAATGCGCCATTCCGTCCACCGCACCACGGGGAAGAGCGTGTCACCCGGCACGTCGAGGTCGATCCACGTGATATAGAGCCGTCGGGCGAGCGGAAGAAAGAGTTGATAGATCTGCTCGCCCCCGATGACGAAAACCTCTTCCGAAGAAGGGGAGGTCGCTGCCGTGAGGGCCTCCTCCACGCCATGCGCGACGTCGCAGCCATCCAGGGCGAGGGAGCGCGACCCTGTCAGCACGATGTTGCGTCGTCCCGGCAGGGGCCGGCGCAGGGATTCGAATGTCGCCCTGCCCATCACGACCGCGTGGCCGGCCGTGATACGTGCGAATCTGCGCATGTCATCGGGCAGTCTCCACGGGAGCTTTCCGTTGCGCCCGATCACGCGATTTGCCGCAACTGCCGCGATAAGGGAAACCGTCATTTCACGCCTTCTACACCGCGATATCGCCACGGATACGCGGATGGGGGTTGTAGCCCTCGATCGATATGTCCGGCAACCGGAAGGAGAAGATGTCCTTCACATCGGGATTGAGCCGGAGCGTCGGCAGGGGGCGCGGCGCGCGCTCCAGTTGAAGAGCGATCTGCGGGTAGTGATTGGCGTAAATGTGCGCGTCACCCAGGGTGTGGATGAACTCGTGCGCGGTGAATCCGCAGACCTGGGCCATCATGCACGTGAGCAGGCTGTACGAGGCGATGTTGAACGGCACACCGAGAAAGACGTCGGCACTGCGCTGATAGAGCTGGCAGGAGAGCAGGCCGTCGGCCACGTAGAACTGGAAGAGGCAGTGGCAGGGGGCGAGCGCCATCTTGTCGATCTCCGCGACATTCCACGCCGAGACCACGTGCCGGCGTGACCACGGCTGGGACCGGAGCTGCCCCACCAGGGTCGCGATCTGGTCAATGGTTGCGCCGTCTCCCGCGGGCCACGATCTCCACTGCTTGCCGTAGACCGGTCCGAGCTCCCCGTCGGCGTCTGCCCACTCGTCCCAGATATGCACACCGGCTGCCTGGAGCGATCGGACATTCGTCTCCCCGCGCAGGAACCACAGGAGCTCGTGGACGATGGCGTCGATCGTGAGCTTCTTCGTCGTCAGGAGCGGGAATCCCTGCCGGAGATCGAAGCGCATCTGGTGACCGAATATGCTGCGCGTCCCGGTGCCCGTCCGGTCGGGCCTGTCCACTCCGTGCTCCATGATCTGCCGGGCAAGATCCAGGTATTGCTTCATGCGGGAGAGCCTCCCGGCGCCATGCGCCGCTGTCTCATGCGGAGAGCGAGCTTCAGGAGCTCATCGACGATTGCGGGGATCGCCAGCAACGGCGCAAGATACGCCCACGCGGCGCCCGAGAGCGGAACGGCATTGAACACGGTGTTCAGTCCGGGAATGTAGATGACCGCCACCAGGAGCACGCCGGAGGAGAGCGCCGCATATTGCATCCACGTGTTGCTGAAAAGCCCCAGGGCGAAAACAGACGCGCGCTCGGAGCGATTGGTGTAAGCGCGGAGGATCTGGCACCCCGACAGCGTGACGAATGCCATGGTCTGGCCGATCCCCACCGAGCCGAAGACATGCATCCCCACCCACAGTGCGCACAGGCTGACCGCGGTGATCGCAACTGCCTGGAACGCAAGGCCGAGACCCATTGAGCCGCTGATGATCGGCTCCCGCGCGGGTCGCGGCGGCTGCCCCATGATGCCCGGCTCGCCCTTCTCCATCCCCAGCGCAAGGGCGGGTGCACCGTCGGTGATCAGGTTCATCCAGAGGAGCTGGATCGCCGTGAGCGGGATGGGCCACCCAAGGAGCGTCCCCAGGAATATCGTGCCGATCTCCCCGAGATTGCAGGAGAGCAGGAAATACACGAACTTGCGGATATTGGAGAAGATGATGCGCCCCTGCTCCACCGCGGAGATGATGGAGGCGAAGTTGTCGTCNNGGCGCGTCGTTCACGCCATCGCCGGTCATTCCGACGATCTTTCCCTTCTTTCGCAGCGCGTCCACGATCCGCACCTTGTGCTGGGGCGACACGCGGGCAAAGACCGCGGTTGTGTCCAGCGCCCCGGACAAGGCGGCGTCATCCATGGCGTCGATCTGCCGGCCTGAGAGGACGCTGCCCGACTCATCACAAAGGCCGATCCTGCGGCCGATGGCAGCCGCGGTCTCGGGGTAGTCGCCGGTGATCATGATGACGTTGATGCCGGCAGCATGCGCGGTCGCGATCGCCGGACCTGCCTCGGGCCGCGCGGGATCGATCATGCCGATGAGCCCCAGGAAAGTAAGCTCATTTTCCAGCGCGGGAGACGCGGCCTCCTCGGGAAGTGAAGGCAGCGTGCGGTACGCGACCCCCAGCACGCGCAGCGCGCGCGCCGCAAGACCGGCATTCACCTCGAGTATCTCCTCTCGATCCACCGGCGCGAGCGGCAGGGTCTCGCCTTTCCGCCGCACGAAGCTGCAGCGCTCCAGGAGCAGGTCGGGTGCTCCCTTCACGAACATTACACGAGGCGCGCCGCCCGGCCCTGGAATGCCGACAGCCTCCGTCCCTGCGGCAGCAGGGGAGGTCACCCGGTGAATGGTGCTCATGCGCTTGCGGTCCGCATCGAAGGGGATCTCGGCGACGCGAGGGAAGAGGCCTTCCACCTTCTCGCGGTGGAGCCCCGCCTTTGCCGCGGCGACCACCAGCGCACCTTCCGTGGGGTCGCCCACCATGCGGTGGACCGCTTCACCGGCAGGGCCCGCAGGCGACTCCACCTCCAGGCGCGCATCGCTTGCAAGCATTCCCGCCTGCAGGAGGAGGCGCACCGCGGCGTGATCCCGCAGCTCGGCGCGACGCGCGTCCTTCTGTACTTCGCCGCGGGGCTGCCAGCCTTCCCCGGTGATGGTGAAGATCGTCCCGTCAGCCCACAGGCTGGTTGCGGTCATCTCGTTCTGCGTGAGGGTGCCCGTCTTGTCCGTGCAGATGGTCGTGGCGCTGCCCAACGTCTCGACCGCGGGAAGCTTGCGGATCAGGGCGTGCCGCTTGATCATCTCCTGCATGCCCAGCGCGAGACAGATTGTCACGATGGCTGGAAGTCCTTCCGGCACGGCGGCGATTGCGAGGCTCACGGCGGTCATGAACATCACGAGGATGTTGCGCCCCTCGATGACGCCGACAAGAAACACCACCGCGCAGATGGCAAGGGCCGCGATGCCCAGCCACTTGCCCACCTGCGTGAGCTTCTTCTGCAACGGTGTCTCCTGCGCGGTGTCTTCCTGCAGCATGGTGGCGATCAACCCGATCTCTGTGCCCATGCCCGTGCAGGTGACGATGCCCCGGCCCCTGCCGAATGTGACGGTTGTGCCCATCCACGCCATCGAGGTGCGGTCGCCCAGCGCCGCTGACTCCTCCACCTGTGCATCCGCCTGCTTTTCCACCGGCACCGATTCGCCGGTGAGGGATGCCTCCTCCACGCGCAGGTTGGCCGTCTCGGTCAGGCGCACGTCCGCGGGCACGTGATTTCCCGCCTCCAGGAGCACGACATCGCCGGGCACCAGGTCGCGGGAGGGCACGACGAGGCTCCTGCCCCCGCGCACCACGCGCGCGTCGGGAGCCGCCATCCGGCGCAGCGCGGCCAGGGCCTGCTCCGCGCGCGACTCCTGCAGCACGCCGATCAGGCCATTGAGGATCACGAGCATGATGATCGCCGCGGCGTCCACCCATTCGCCGAGGATGATGGAAACGATGGCGGCCCCGACGAGGATGAGGACGAGAAAGCCCTTGAACTGGTCGATCAGGAGGGAAAGGAATCCGGGCCGCGGCTTCTCCGCGAGCTCGTTGCGGCCGGACGTCACGAGTCTCCGCGCAACGGCATCGAGGGCCAGCCCCGCCGCCGCGTCGGTCTCCAGTGCCGCTGCGACGGCGGACGCCGGCAGGGCATGCCAGGCCGTGGAGGCGGGGACAGGTCCCGGCCCGGTCGAGCTCACAATGTGTCGCTCCTGTTGATCACCTTGTTGAGCGGGTACTCGATGATCCCGTCGGCGCCCTTCTCAATGAGCTCCGGGACCAGCTCGCGCACGACGGATTCGCGCACGATGATCTCCACGGAGAACCATGCCGTGTCGTGCAGGCGCGCGACGGTGGGCGAGGTGAGGCTGGGAAGGAGCCCCACGACCCCGGTGAAGCTCGCCTCGGGCACGTTCATCTTCAGTCCCACCATGTTCTCCGCCGCGAGCGCGCCACGGAGCAGCAGGGCGATGTGCTGGATCTTGCGTTTCTTCGCGGGGTCCTTCATCGCCGCCTTGTTGGCGATCAGCTTCGTGTTCGTCTCCAGGAGGGTGTGCACGATCTTCAGGCCGTTGGCGCGAAGCGTGGTCCCGGTCTCCGTCACCTCCACGATCGCGTCCACCAGGCCGTCCACCGCCTTGGCCTCCGTGGCGCCCCAGGAGAACTCGACCTTCACCGGGATGTTCCGCTCGGCAAACCAGCGCTTCGTGAAACCGACGAGCTCGGTGGAAATGGTCTTGCCCGCGCAATCCTCGGGTTTGTTGATGGGCGACGACGCGGGGCAGGCAAGGACCCATCGCGCCTTTGTCGTGCTCGCCTTGGAGTAGATCAGGTCGGTGACGACGTCCACGTCGGCGTCGTTTTCGAGTATCCAGTCCAGGCCCGTGAGCCCGGCGTCGAGGACTCCATTCTCCACGTAGCGCGCCATTTCCTGCGCGCGCACGAGATTGCATGTCACCTCGGGATCATCTATGGAAGGAAAATAGGAGCGCTCCGAGACGGAGATCTTCCATCCCGCCTTCTGGAAGAGCTCGATGGTCGCCCTTTCCAGGCTGCCCTTCGGCACGCCGAGCTTGATGATGCGTTCCTTCATTTCTTTTCTCCATATACCTTTGCGGGATCGAAAACGAGCACTCCGTCCGTCCGCAGGCCGTCCTTTTCCACGACCCGATAAAAGCAGCTTCGGTAGCCGGTGTGGCAGGCGGCGTCGCCAATCTGTTTCACTTTTGCAAGGACGCAGTCCTCATCACAGTCGATGCGCAGCTCCTTCACTTCCTGGACATTGCCCGAGCTTTCCCCCTTCTTCCAGAGCTTGCCGCGCGACCGGCTCCAGTAATGCATGATGCCGGTGGAAAGGGTGAGCTCCCACGACTGCTCATTCATGAAGGCGACCATGAGTATCTCACCGGTCTGCCAGTCCTGCGCCACCGCNNAAATCAATTTTTACCATTGTTGAAACCCCCTTCAGAGAGTCACATCCGTTGCCCGGCGGCGATAGCTCTCGTCCGTGCCGAAGATAAGGTCATAGGTGTCGATGGCGATCTGCAGCTCCTCGTTCGTCTGCACGACGAGTATCGCGATCGGCGAATACGGTGTGGACACCAGGCCTTCTCCCGAGCCCAGCGACGTGTTGAGCTCGTAGTCCATGAATATGCCGAGATTCTCCAGCCGGTGGCAAATCCGCTCCCGCATCTTCACCCCGTTCTGCCCGATGCCGCCGGTGAAGACAAGCGCATCAACCTTGACGAGGTTGGCCACGTATGCGCCAACGTACTTGCGCACCCGGTAGGCATAGACTTCCAGGGCCTGTATGGCGCGCTGATTGCCCTTTGCCGCCTCCACCTCGAGATCGCGCAGGTCATTGGAGATGCCCGAGAGCCCGAGCAGCCCGCTTTTCTTGTTCAGCAGCGTGTTCACCTCCGTGGAGCTGTACCCGCGCCGCTCGAGGAAGTCGACGATGGCAGGATCGATGTCGCCGCTCCGCGTGCCCATCATGAGGCCTTCCAGGGGCGTGAACCCCATCGACGTGTCGATCGACCTGCCGTGCTCGATGGCGGTGACGGAGGCGCCGTTGCCGAGGTGGCAGGTGATGACATTCGTGTTCTCGGGGAAGCGCTTCAGGAGCTCCATGGCGCGGGACGCCACGTAGCGGTGGCTGGTGCCGTGAAAGCCGTAGCGGCGGATCTTGTACTTTTCGTA
>PMDT01000415.1:0-156 GCA_003154555.1 Spirochaetaceae bacterium | reverse complement strand
TTGCCGCCACCACCGCGTCATCGATCACCGCGGAGGCCGCGTACTGTTCCCCGCCGTGCACGACCCGGTGGCCGACGCCGGCGATCTCATCCAGGCTGGCGAGCGCTCCCCGCGCGGGATCGGTGAGCGCTTCCCGCACGAGCTCCATGGCCGCCT
>PMDT01000378.1:2778-3029 GCA_003154555.1 Spirochaetaceae bacterium | reverse complement strand
AGGGGAAGCACCCAGGCGCCGCGGATCAGGCGCAGACCCTCCAGAAGGCGTCGGACGTTTTCCTGTGCCGCGGCTGTATCCTCCGGCAATCGCGCGAGTCGCGCCGCAAGCGCGGTCGAAAACGCCGCGATGCCCGGCAGGTTTTCCGTGCCCGGTCTGTGCCCTGCTTCCTGTCCTCCCCCGATGCTGAGGAATGACGGCGCATGCCCGGCCTTCAGGTAGAGCGCGCCGATGCCCCGCGGCGCTCCGAT
>PMDT01000378.1:2171-2726 GCA_003154555.1 Spirochaetaceae bacterium | reverse complement strand
CCCCTGTCTCGTTGTTGACGAGCATCACGGAGACCATGACGGTGTCGTCCTGGAGCGCCTCTCCTATCGCGTCAGGGCTCACACGGCCGTCGGGCTTCGGCCGCACGACCGAGCAGGCGATTCCGTGCCCCTGCAGGCCCAGTGCCTGCTCATAGATTGATGCGTGCTCGATCGCCGTCGTGACGATGCGCGTCTTCTGCCGTTCCACGCCCCCGAGCCTGTGCCTGTCCAGGAGGGAAAGAAGGACGCCGGTATTCGATTCGGTGCCGCCGGACGTGAAGACGATCTCTTTCGNNGCAAAATAGCGCGCGGAGACTTCCCGCGCCTCCTCCAGTGCAGCAGGTTCCGGCGGCGCTGAGGCCGCCCAATCGAGATATGTCGTCCGGTCCGGATTCGGGTTCACGCTGCCTCTTGACTTCCCGCGGCTGGGAATACTCTGGACCCCGGTGGGCCGCGACGCTTCCCGGCATGATGTGCCGGAAAGTCCTTGCAACAACCGGCGTCACTCGATAAAATCCAGTGCAAAATACAGAAGAGTATGGAAAAAAACAAGCT
>PMDT01000378.1:0-2146 GCA_003154555.1 Spirochaetaceae bacterium | reverse complement strand
GAAGGCAACCGGCGCATCTATTCCGTCTCAGATCCATGGGTCAAGGACCTGCTCGCGCGGATGGACTAGGACCCCCTCCCTTGTTGGCATTGCCCGGCGCAAAGCGATCTACGGGATCCAGATCCGGATGAAGTTGATGACAACCTCGAGGAACGCGACAATCGCGGTCACGAAGGTCGTGACGATGGTGACATTGTTGAACACGTTCTTCTGCGTATTCGTCCATCCGTTCGGCAAAACAACGATGACCGTGCCCGGGGGCACATTCGATGTCAGCCTCTCCTTCGTCTTCACGCCTGCCTTGTCCACGAAATAAATGCCATTCTCATTTGCGGTGTCGGGATTGATGCCTCCCGATGCGACGAGGTAATCGCTCACAACGAGGGCAGGGTTGTAAAGGAGCTTGCCGGGCACACGCACTTCGCCGGCAACGAAGACCTCATTTGAGATGGGNNGAATCGACATCGATGATGAAGCGTTCACCGGTCTTCTTCCTGATGATGAAAGCCTCTTTCGACTTGGCGTACGGTGTAGGCCCGCCCAGCGCCTCCAGAACGCTGATAAGAGAGAGCCCTGGCGTGTAAGGAATGTTCACGGAGATGGGAAGCAGCGGAATCGGAATGGGCTTGTCGGTGGCAACGGGGGCGCCGAAAAGCGCGCCGGTCACAAGAACCATGTCGCCATTCTCAACAATTGACGGGACCCGGATACGGTCCGCATCCGCAAGCGTCGTGGAGGCCTGGGAGGCAACATCGAGTATCTTCTGGGTCGTGCTGCCGTCGGGACTGAACCGGACGACTTCCACGCTCGTGGTGCGCGCGTCGGGAAGCATGCCGCCTGCGTACGCGATGAGTGCGCCGAGACTCTCCCCCGGGATGAGCTCGTACGGCCCGGGGAATTTCACTTCCCCGGAGAGGGTGACAGTGAGCTGTGCCTGCGGCACATAGATCTTGTCGCCCGGCTCCAGGTAGGGATTCTCCTCCGATGCACCTTCACCCGAATACTTGAGGAGATCGATGACGATCTTCTTGTCGCCGCGGATCAGCGAGATCTGGCGGTACGTCGCACCCGGCATCCTGCCGGACACCGCCAGCACATCCGACACACGCGACAGGGGATACACGGTGACCATGCCCGGCTTCTGTACGCCGCCGAACACCGCGACGTCGAAGCGCGCCGGCGCCTGCAGGGTGAGGCTCACGAACTGCGCGAGCGGCAGGAGCTTCTTGATCCCCTGTGTGATCAGCGTCCGCAGGTCGGCGAAGTACAGTCCTTTGACATTCTTCGTGCCCATGTACGGGATGTCGATGTCGTAGTTTTCCTGGAGGGCAAGGGGGAATGTTGAGGTTGAGTCGGTGGTGATGGAAAGCTGGTAGATGTCGCCCGGCGTGATCTTGTACCGGGTGGAGCTCATGATCCTCTGGGCGATCTGCGCGGGGTCTCCTCCCTGAAAAGCGGCGCTGGATGCTCCTGCCGCCCCGAAGCCCGGGGCGGTGAAGCCAGGCGCCTGGCCGAATGATGTGCAGACAATGGCGGACAGGAAAAGAACGACGGAGAGCACTCGCTTCATGCGGGCCAGTCTAAGCCGGATGCGGTGCGGCGTCAAGTTTTGACCGACCTTGTGTCCCGCGCTGCTCCACGCTATGTTCCATTCATGCACGAATGGGCTCTGGCAGAAGCGGTCATTGCGGCAACATCGTCGGTGCTTGCCGGCAGGGATCCTTCCTGCCTGAAATCGGTGAGCGTGCTCATCGGAGAGCTCCAGGCGATCGACCGCGGCATATTCGATTTTGCCTTGTCCTCGCTGTGGGAGGAGAAACCCTTCAGAAGCGCCTCGTTCACCCTGCGGACGGAGCCTGCTGAGCTTTCCTGCCGCGCCTGCGGCTGCGGGTGGGGATTGGAACAATCTCCGGGGCTGACATCGGCGAACAGGGAGGCGATCCATTTCCTCCCCGAAGCGGCCCATGCCTTCATCCGCTGCCCGTCATGCGGCAGCCCCGACTACCAGGTGGTGCGGGGCAGGGGAGTCAGCATCGAAAACATCGGCATTCTCCAATCCTGCCTATGATGGACCCTCGCGAATCGATCATCGGAACCCGGCTCGGCCGCGTGGGGCGCATTATCGGCTTCTCTTCGGCGAAAGGCG